>DATAJN010000361.1:0-9256 GCA_036262105.1 Ilumatobacteraceae bacterium | reverse complement strand
GGCCCACAGCATCGTCTCCGTGGCTCGCAGCGCCGGGCTCGTGACGAGTGCCCTCCTCACCGACATGAACCAGGTGCTCGGGCGCACCGCAGGCAATGCCTTGGAGGTGCGCGAGGCAATCGACTGGCTCACTGGCGCGAGCGACGAACCAAGGCTCACCGAGGTCGTGTTGGCGCTAGGAGCCGAGATGTTGGTGATCGGCGGTCTCGCCGCCGACACCGTCTCGGCCACCACGCAACTGACCGCGGCGCGAGGCTCGGGAGCAGCGGCGGAGCGGTTCCAACGGATGGTGACGGCTCTCGACGGCCCGCCCGACTTGGTGCAGCGCCCGGAAGCGCATCTCCGGGCAGCTCCATTCAGTCTGCGGGTCGAACCGAACGGCGATGGCCACGTACGAGCGGTGAACACCCGCGCCGTCGGGCTGGCGGTGGTTGCCCTGGGTGGCGGCCGTACGCGGGTGGAAGACGCGGTCGACCATGCCGTCGGCCTCTCCGACGTGGCAGGCGTTGGCGAATTCGTCGACCGGGAGCGACCGATCGCCGTCATCCATGCCCGCAACGAGTCCGAGGCGCGGATCGTCGCCGATGCGCTGCGCGCCGCCTTCACCATTGGCGACGCAGGGGCCGAGCCCGGTCCGGCAATCGCGTCGCGCATCGCCGAGTAGCCGGCCGGGCAGATCGGCCCCGAATCACGTCAACGTCCCGACAGCCCATCGCCGCCCGGTCTCGGGACGAAGGACCGTGGCCAGGAGCTGCAAGATGTGCTGATACTGGCACGGTGAAGAGGGACGGACGAGAACGCCGGGGCGGAGTTGCTCTCGCTGCCGATCTCCTTTCGACCACCGTCTTGTCCATGGTGCTCGATCGAACGACCGACGGGATTCTCCTCGCCGACCACTCAGGCACCATCATCTACGCCAACACGCCGCTCCTCGAGCTGTTCGGCTACGACGCTGAAGACCTGGTTGGCGAACCGATCGAGATGCTCATGCCTGAGGATCTACGACACGAGCACCGCGAGCGCGTCGAGGAGTACGCCGACTCCCCGAAAGACCGTCCGATGGGGCGCGCCGACCTCGATATCGAAGGTCGACACGCCGACGGATCCAAGATTCCCGTCGACATCCAGTTGAACGCCCTTCCCGACACGCCGCTGGTCGTCGCCACGGTTCGTGACATGACGACGCAACGAGACATCGCCGCGAGGTGTGCTCTCTACAGGATCGACCTCGCCCGCTCCCGAGCCGAGGCAAATCAACTTCGAGAGTCCTTGGATCTCGTGATCCAGCGTCTCTTCGGTCTCGGTATGTTGATCGCTGCGGGAGCGTCGAACGAGGCGCTCCTCACCGAGCGCATGACGATCACACTGCAGAAGATCGACGAGATCATCGAGGCGGTGCAGAGCAGCCGGGGGCCCGTTGGTCCCACAACCGCCAGGACATCCGGCCCGTGACCGGACCCGACAAACGAAGTTCCCTGAACCTATGACAACTGCCGTCGGATTGAACCATCAAGCCCTCTCCACGCTGGTTGATTGGGAGGCTCCCCTCCTGGTCAGCACCTTTGTTCCGGTCGACTTCTCCCGCCCGCAGCCGACGGAGCAGATCCTCAGGGCGCTTCGCCGGCTCGCTCAGATCGCAACCGCGAGGTTGGCCGACGAGTTCGGGCTGGGACAGGCTGCAGCCGCGTCATTCGTGGCGCCTCTACTGAACGAGTCCGTCATCGACGACATCCCGGAGACGTCTCGCGGACTGGCGGTGTTCATCTCGGCCGACCGCTCGATGCACTTCTCGCTGCCGATCACCGTTGGTCCAGCGGTCGAAATCGGCGATCGTGCCGACGTGCTCCGTCTCTTGCCGGCAGTCGTCGACGACGTCGACTTCTACGCGTTGACGATCGGCAAGAAGGGCGCGCGGCTCTTCCGCGGAAGCCGCTTCGAGTTCGAAACCGTGGCCGTTCCAGACATGCCCGATTCGATCGACGAGGCGCTGTGGTACATCCGCCGCGAACCGATCCGCAACCGTCAGGTCTCAGGAGTGTCTCACGGCGCCAGCGGTGGTGAGGAGCTCCGCAAGGACGACGTGCGTCAGTACATCCATCTGATCGACAAGGCGATCACCCCGGTTCTCAGTGGCATGGACGCTCCACTCGTGGTGATCGGCGTCGAGTACGAAGCGTCGATGTTCATCAACAACACCCACTACCGACACACGATCGATGTCGCGGTACAGGGCAGCCCGGAGTCGATGCCCGCCACCGAACTGCACCGCCGTGCATGGGAGTTCGTGGAAGCGCGATCCCAGGACGCAACCGAGGCCGTGAAGCGCCTCGACGAGCTTGCCGGTACCGGCAAGACGGCAACCGACCCGACCGAGTTGGTGACGGCCAGCCAGAACGGGCTGGTGGGCGAGCTGCTCGTCGCCCGCTCCGTTGTTGGCGACGACGACGCCCGACCAGTGCCTGCCGACGAGCGACCACCTCTCGTCGCTGCGGTGAACGAGTGCCTTCGCCATCGCGCAACGATCCACCTCGTCGACGATCACTTCCTTCCCAGCGATGTCCGCATCGCTGCCGTGTTGAGGTACTGACGGATCGAGATCGGGGCGCCGGGCCCAATGGCCTGGTCCCGGCGATCGCCTGTACACCCCATGGACCTTCGGGCCCTGGTCGGGGCGAATTGCGTCGGCGCACACTCAACGTACGGAAACCACGGAGGTGCATCGTCATGAAAGCACACATGGGAGACCAAGTGGTCGTGAGGGGCCGCAGAATCGGGGAACCGGACCGCAAGGGTGAAGTTCTCGAGGTTCGTGGGCCGGACTCGTCGGGCCCATTTCTCGTCCGCTGGGACGACAGCGGCCACACGACGTTGCTGTTCCCCGGCACCGACGCCGTGATCGAACATCTCGAAGAAAAGGAACCGGCATGAAGATCGAAGACATCACCATGCGACCGCCGGTCACCGCCTCACCAGCCACCACCGTCTCCGAGGCAGCTCGCCTCATGGCCGCACACGCCGTGGGGTCGTTGGTCATCGCCGAAGGCGAGCAACTCGTAGGCATCGTGACCGATCGAGATCTGGTTTTGAGGGTGTTGGCCCGCAACCTTCCGTCCGACACCAGGGTCGACGACGTGATGAGCATGAACGTCATCGCCCTCGACGCCGGCGCGGATGTTCGCGACGCACTGCGGGCCTTCAGCCTTCACGCCGTGCGGCGGCTACCCATCGTCGATCACGGCAGGGTCACTGGGTTGCTTTCGCTCGACGACTTGGTCGTGGTGCTCAGCAATCAACTCGGCGACGTCACGCAAGGTCTCGCCGCACAGCTGCTCTTTCCGCACGCCTTCGACGAGCCGAGCCCCCCGACGATCGTCGGCTGAACGCCACCGCTCAGATCGAGACCGATCCCCTGGACTTGTAGTTCTCGACAGAGAGAATTCCGGCGCGTGCTGCGGCAACGACTGCATCGAGCCTGCTGTGCACGCCGAGGTGCTTCATCGCCCGGCGAATGTGGTTACGCACCGTATGCGCCGACAGCCCCATGCTGACGGCGATGTCGCCGACCGTGTGGCCGTCAGCCAGGAACTGCAGCACCTCGCGCTCGCGATCCGACACTGCATGGGCGCCATGCGGAGCGGACCTGCGCTCGAAGAGGAGGCGGGCGAGTGCGGCCGTCGGGAAGTAGGCGCGACCCTCCGCAACCGTGGAGACGGCGCTGAGCAGATCGTCGGTGCTCGCCGTCTTGTGCACGTACCCGGCGCACCCTGTATCGACCGCGATTGCCAGCGCGTTGTCATCGGGTGCGCCCGTGACCATGACGATCTTCGATGTCGGAGAAACCGAGCGAATCCTCGAGATCGCCGCAGACGCGTCGCCATCGGGCAAACCGAGGTCCATCAACACGACGTCAGGGCTCAGCGCCGTGCAAACATCGACCGCTTCCTTGATGTTCCCAGCGGTACCGACGACGCGCATCGTCGGCTCGCTGTCGACGACGAGGGCCAGACCCTGCGCCACAATGTGGTGGTTGTCAACCACGAGTACGTCGATCTGTCGCTGGCGTTCCATCGCTGGGTGCCCCTTGCTCCGTTCGAACCTTCGCAAAAAAGAAGGTTCCCCACAAGATCACCCGATTTTGACAGCGATCGGTAGAGGATTACGTCCCGGTCGATGGCCCCCTCCGGCGGCAGGTCTGCGTGCCCTGCGACCACTGTGCGCAACAGCAGAGGGACCTTGGTCCTTGGTATTCCAGTCGCGATGTGGTCCCATTGGGGGATGGACGAAGTATCCGAGAAGATCACCGTCTTTCTCCTCGACGACCACGAGCTGGTTCGCGAGGGTGTACGGCAGCTGCTCGAGGCCGACGGCACCATCGAGGTAGTCGGCGAAGCCGGCACCTGTGCAGACGCTGTCGCCCGAATTCGCGCAACCCGTCCGCAAGTTGCCGTGCTCGATGTGCAACTCCCCGACGGCAGCGGCGTCGAGGTCTGCCGCGACGTGCGCAGCCTTCGTCCCGATCTCGTCTGCTTGATGCTCACCTCGTTCTCCGACGAAGAAGCACTGTTCCAGAGCGTGATGGCGGGCGCGGCCGGTTACGTGTTGAAGCAGATCCGCGGCAATGATCTGGTGTCGGCTGTGCATCGTGTCGCCCGCGGCGAATCCTTGATCGATCCGGCCGTCACGGGCCAGCTCCTCGATCGACTGCGCAATCCGCACCAGGACCAAGATCCGCGTTTGGCAGCTTTGACCGATCTCGAGCGTGTCATCCTCGACTACGTCGCCGAAGGTCTCACCAATCGGCAGATCGCCTCGAAGGTCAACCGAGCCGAGAAGACCGTGAAGAACTACATGTCATCGATCCTGATGAAGCTGGGCATGACGCGGCGCACCGAAGCTGCCGTCTTTGCCGTTCGCACGAAGACCGATCACTGACCTCGTCCGGTTCACCGCAACTGCGTGCGACCCAGCCGGGGCACCGTCCAACGAATCTCGGTTCCACGGGACTCGCCAGCGGAGATCGTTGCGTGTCCTCCGAGGCGTGATGCCCGCTCGCTGATGTTGCGCAGACCGAGGCCGCCGCTCTTGGCGGCACGGGCGCGGGGAAGGCCGACCCCGTCGTCGTTGACGACGAGCGAGACCACATCCGAACCGACATCGAGCGTCACTTCGGTCTTCGTGGCACGAGCGTGTTTGGCCACGTTCATCAGCGACTCCCTCAGCACGGTCAGCAGCTCGGAGCCGAGGTCTTCGGGAACGCTGCTGAGGATGCCGACGACCCTCAAGGTCGGGCGGTGACCGAGCAGTCGAGCGGCCTCGCTGAGGCTGACCCTCAACGCCTCGGCCAAACCACTCTCGAGATGAGATGGGCGTTGCAAGGTGAATATCACGCCACGAATCTCGCGGATCGCGTCGTCGATCTCGTCGACGACCGAGGAGATTCGCTCGCTCGTGTCGGGGCGATCTGTCGAGGCCTGAAGGTGCAGGCCGGCGGCGAACAGCCGTTGGATCACGCTGTCATGGAGCTCACGGGCGATGCGATCGCGGTCGTCGAGCACCTCGAGGCGCGTTCGAGCCTCTTCGAGCAGTGCAGAGGTCTCTAGGCGCTCGGTGACATCCCGGACCGTCGCCACGGTTGCCGCGACCTCACCACCCAGTGGACTGAGGGCGATCTCGACCGGAATCTCGCGGCCATCGCGATGGAGAGCGGCCAACAGCAATCCCGTGCCCATCGGTCGCGCGGTTGGCGCGTGGGTGTAGGTCTTGCGATGCGAGCGATGCACCTCGTGCAGCCTCTGAGGTACGAGCACCTCGATCTTCTGGCCGATCAACTCCGATGGCGGCCAGCCGAGGAGGTCGAAGCTGTGACCGTTGGAATAGATGATTGCGCCGACGAGATCGACGACGACGACCATCTCCGGAATGCTTTCAAACAACGCCCAGGGATTGTTGGCCGTGTTCTCCACGGGGCAAGTTCTACCCCAAACGGGCGACGATGACTACTTGCCTCAGCTCTCGAGGTGACGGATCACGGCCACCGGGCAGCTGGCATGCTGCACCAGGGTGCGGCTGACGGAACCGAGCAGTCGAGCACGGAAGCCACCGCGACCACGCGAGCCGACAACCAACAAATCGGCGCCGTCGCCTTCCTTCAGCAGCGCATCGACTGCCGAGTCTTCGCGCAGCTCGCGATGAACCACGACGGAACCGTCGGTCAGCCGCGAACCAAGCGAGTCGAGGCTCGACTGCAACTCGTTCTCTGCGTCGGTCTCCATCGGCCTGCGAACCTCGCGAGGTGACGAATCGGATACGGGGTACGGATACAGCCACGAGTGCACGACGGTGAGCTCGGCGCCGCTCAGCAGCGCCGCGTTGTACGCCCAGTCGAGGGCAAGCAGCGATTCCGGCGAGCCGTCGACGCCAACGACGATCTTCTTCATCGAATCGCCGAACTCCATCGACGATTTCGACGGCACGACGATCACCGGCACGTGGGCACGATGTGTGACTCCAGCGGCAACCGACCCGAGCAGTCCGGCAACCAAACCGGAGTGTCCGGTGGCACCGACGACGATCTCGTCTCCGAGCATGGCCACGTCCGTGATGCCGACGACCGGCGACGACATCGGGGTGGCCCGATCGACGACCAGGGTTGGGTCGATCGTGGCCGCAAGTTCGGCCGCCCGATCGACGACCTCGGACGCGGTCTCTTGCAATGTATCTACGTCGACCGAGCTCGGATAGATGGCCGTTCCGTCGAACCCGGCGTACCCGGGAACCAGGTAGCAGGAAACGACTTGCACTTCAGCGTGGTGACGGCGTGCCTCATGGACGGCCCATCGCAATGCTTGGAACGAAGGCTCTGACCCATCGGCGCCGACAATGATCTTCATCGTCATACGACGATTATCAGCCTGGCGATTGCCCATTCACAGAGACAAAAGTCCCGGCACAACTCAGCCGATGCGCATCTTCATCCAGGGCGCCGAGTTGTGGAAGTTGGCCACGGCGCTGCCCGGTGCGCAGATCTCGTCGCATGCCGCGGTGACCTCCGCCGGTACCGCCATCTCCATGACCGGCAACAGGTGCTCGAGCTGCTCGACAGTGCGCGGCCCGATGATCGGCGCGGTGACGGCCGGCTGGTTCATCACCCAGGAAATCGCCAGCCGCGCCGGATCGATGCCTGCGT
The DNA here is from genome assembly GCA_036262105.1 of Ilumatobacteraceae bacterium. Classification (GTDB taxonomy): domain Bacteria; phylum Actinomycetota; class Acidimicrobiia; order Acidimicrobiales; family Ilumatobacteraceae; genus JAENVT01. The sequence goes on along the minus strand of DATAJN010000361.1, from coordinate 2,070 downwards.
CGCGAGCAAGGCGAACGAACCGATTGCCGGCCTCTACTGCCGCCTGACTGACCCGGTCCGCATAGATCCCGCCGCGTAGCGACGCCCGAGAGCCGGTCGGGCGAATGTCGTCGTCGGCGTAACGACCGGCCAACACACCCATTGCCAGCGGCGACCACGGCAGGAGCCCGAGCCCGTACTTCAGGGCCATCGGAACCAACTCGTTCTCCACCCGACGATCGAGCAGGTTGTACGGAGGTTGCTCGGTCACGAACTGGGCGAGGCCCTTCAGCTCGGCGAACAGCACTCCTTCGAGAACCTTCCACGCCGGCGCAGTCGAGCTGCCGATGTAGCGCACCTTCCCCTGACGGACAAGATCGGTCAGCGCGCCCAGGGTTTCGTCGATCGGGACGTCGAAGTCGGGACGATGCAATTGGTAGAGATCGATCCGGTCGGTCTGCAGACGCTGCAGCGATTCCTCGCAGGCGCGCATGATGTGCAGCCGGGAGTTGCCGCGATCATTCGGCCCGGGACCGGTCGGGTAGTGAACCTTGGTGGCGATCACTGCCTCGTCGCGGCGGCCGCTCTCGGCCAGCACGCGTCCTATCACCCGCTCGGCCTCGCCCGCTCCGTAGCTGTTCGACGTGTCGATGAGGTTGATCCCGGCGTCGAGAGCGCGAATGATCATGCGACTCGACTCGTCCTCCGGTGTCGGGTTCAAGATGTTGTCGGTTCCGAGTGCCAGGGGGGCCACGCGAGCCCCGGTGCGACCGAGCATTCGAAGTTGCATGGTCATGTCGGGCTCACCTCGCTCCGTAACCGGCGTCGACGCTGACCATTGCCCCGGTCATGTAGCTGGCTTCATCGGAGGCAAGGAAGCAGACGACGCGAGCGATCTCGTCAGGATCGGCGAGACGGCCCATGGGCACGGTTGCGGCGATCTGCGCCAACAACTGCTCGGTCACCGGTTCGGCTCGCTCGGACTGCAACATGGGAGTGTTGACCTCCCCGGGGCAGACGGCGTTCACCCGAATCCCATCTGCGGCGTGGTCCATGGCCAGGGCACGTGTGAGGTTGTGCACCGCGCCCTTCGATGCGCAGTATGCGGCGACACCGGCAGAGCCGAGGTCGCCCCAGATCGAGCCGAAGTTGACGATCGAGCCTCGCCCGGCGGCCTTCATCACACGAAGGGCGGCGCGACACATGAAGAAGGTGCCGCTGACGTTGACGCCCATGATCCTGGCCCACTGCTCATCGGTGGTGTCCTCGCCGCTGGCTCGCACGATCACTCCGGCGGCGTTGACGACGACGTCGAGGCGACCGTGCATGTTCACTGCTCGAGCCACGGCAACGTCACAGAACGACGAGTCGGAGACATCTCCGACCATCGGTGTACCGGCAACCTCGTCGGCCACGGCTCGGGCCCGGTCGCCGTCGCGGTCGACGATCACGACCCGGGCGCCGGCAGCCGCCAGGCGGCGGATCGTCGCTGCGCCCATCCCCGATGCTCCACCTGTCACGATCGCAACTCGATCCACGAAGTCCATGGGCACCATCTTGACTCATTAGGGACCGAATTAGCATTGGTGGAATGACTTCGTCCCTCCTCGATCTGGGCCGCGCCGACGCCGACATCACCGATCCTGATGCCTACGTCGGCGGCGTTCCGCACGCAACCTTTCAACGGCTGCGCGACACCGATCCTGTGAGTTGGTGGGAAGAGCACGACGGCGGCAAGGGGTTCTGGGCGATCACTCGGTATGACGATCTGCTCCACGTCAGTCGCAACGTCGATACCTTCTCCAGCGCACGCGGCATCACCCTCGAGGAGATGAACGACGATGACTTCGAGTCGAGAAGGAACATGTTGGAGTACGACCCTCCCGAACACACCCGTTTCCGCCGCCTGGTGTCGAAGCCGTTCAGCCGCCGCGAGGTGTTCGCCTACGAGAATGCCATCCGCACACTGGCCCGCAGCGTCGTCGAAGAGGCTCTGTGTGGCGACTCGGCGTTCGACTTCGTCGAGCAGATCGCCAAGCAGTTGCCGATGCGGATGCTCGGTCGGTTGTTGGGAGTTCCCGACAGCGACGG
>DATAJN010000360.1:0-8189 GCA_036262105.1 Ilumatobacteraceae bacterium | reverse complement strand
ACATACTGGCGTGCACAGCACACGACCACGGGGACACCCCACACGATCCGCGCCGCCCGTCGTGGCAGGACGCAACTGAGGATGGTCGCCAGCGTTGTCGCCACGGCGGCATGCCCTGAGGGAAACCCGCTGCCGCGCTGCGCATTGCCGTGCACGACTGGTTCTGTCAGATGGTCGGCGGGCCGACCCCGCTTGACGACGCGCTTGACGAGCTTGCAAAGCGACCATGCAGCAGTTCCACCGAGGGCCAGGGAGAGGGAGGTTCGGCGATACCTCGGGAAGGCGATGGCGGCCGACACGGGAATGGCCCCAAAGCTCCCTGCTTGCATGACGAGCCACACCGGAGCGCGCAATGAAGGACTCAACGTGTTGAAGGCGCGAAAGATCCGCTCTTCACGATCGCTCACCGTGCCGCGCTCCGCCTTTCGGGCCATCACGACGAACGCCGTCGAACTGACCATCAGGACCCCGACTCGCGACGACCGAGCACGACTCACAGGTACTCGTTGCGCTGCAAGTACCACCAAGATGCCCAGCCGGGCAGGATGGGCAGCCAGTACGTCGCCAACCGGTATGTCAGCACGGTCGATACCGCCGGTCCTGATTTCATGCCAACGCCGGTGAGCCCGGCGACCAGCGCGGCTTCGATGGCGCCGAGTCCGCCAGGCGTCGGCGTCGCCGCCGCCAGCGCCGATGCTGCTAGGTACACGGCGCCGATCTTGGCAATTGGAATTCCCCCGCCGAATGCGTTGACCGACATGATGAGCGCACCGATGTACGCCAACGTCACGCCGGCAGACCCGCCGAACAACATCGCCAACTTGCCAGGGCTCTTGGAGACCTCGGCGAGGTTCGCCCCGGCCGAGCGAACGCCTTTGACCAGCGGACGGAACACGGTCTTGCGCCCCCAGCGCGTGAGGAACAACACGCCGCCGAGCGCTGCCACGACGGCGAGAATGAGCAGGATCTTGCTACCGGACGGCAGCGAGAAGGCCTTGCCCAAGCCACTGCCCGACCAGACGAAGAACACCACGATCAAGACGATGTGGACGATGGCACCGACGACGCTGTTCAACCCGACGGCCGCAACGGCGGGGCCGGGTTCGACCCCGCACTTCTGCAAGAAGCGGGCATTCGCGGCCATGCCCCCGACGTTGGCGGGCGTCACCCGATTGACGAACGACGATGCAAACTGCACGTTGACGATCGGCCCAAACGGGATGCGCTGGGGAACCGTGCCGATCATGCCGACGGCGCCGGCCACATACGTGAGCCCCGACATGACGACCACGAGAGGGACCCACGCCCAATGCGCCGACTGGAAGGCGCGGAAGCTGTCGCCCACCTGGGCGATCTGCGGCAACAGGAAGTAGAACGCGCCCGCCGCGAGGGCGATCATGAGAAGGGTCTTCGCCCGTACTCGGCGGATGGGTGCCAACTCCGCGGGCTCGGCGCCCGAGGCCGACGCCGCGGCAGCTCGCGTGCGAGTCAGGAGCTTCTCCTCGCGGGAGACCTCCCGACGCGTCGAGGCGGACAAGGCGAGAGGTTGCAGCAGCGGGACTGCCGACGCAACCGCCGGCGCTCCGACGACCGAGAGGGCACTGGCCACGGATCGTTCCGGCCCGATCCGGCTGGCCAGTGAGGCGATCAGCTCGGCCACATCGACCTCTAGGGCGCGGGCATCGACACCGAGCTCGGAGAAGCTGAAATCGACGATCCACGGGTGGGCTGCAGTGTCGACCATGATGTTCGCCGGTCGTAGCGACCGGTGGGCGATACGAGCACCGTGCAGGCGATCGACTTCAACCCAGAGCTGTTCGAGCAGCTCGTCGGTCATCAGCTCAGATGGAAGATCGGCGAGCGATGCGCCGTGGACCAAGGACATGATCAACATCACCGCGCCGTCCGGCGCCTCCAGCAACCCGTGGACCCTGGGGACACGAACGCCGAAGCGCTCCGCCATCATCCCGACCAATGCCTGGTGCTCGACTGCCTGCTTGAGCGACGCCGCCGGTCGAACATCACCGACGTTGCGCAGGCGCAAGAATCGATAGGCGCGATACAACAGGTCGGCGTCGCGTTGGTCCTGCCCGAGGATCTTCACGAAGAACCGCTCGCCCTCGGCGTTCGTGACGATGAACGGGCGTGCGCCTTTCCCACCGACCGCCGCCACAACCGCCGAGACCGCCGGGAATCCGCCGGCCTGCAACGCGGCAACCACGTCATCCGGCCCAAGCCGCCGATCCGGCGCCCCGAATGCAACCAGCAGGCCGTTGCCCACCGTTGCACCCAAGGCGAAGGCGATGACCAGTTGCATCGGCAGGATGGTTCCAGAGACCAATCTGGCCGCGGCAACCACGGTCAGTGCGATCCACGTTGCTCGTCGCCAGGGAGCAGTCAACCATCGGGTGACGATCACCGCGACCGCGACGGCGCCGGCCAGCAGCGTGGCGCCGGGGAATGCCGCACCGGCCAGCCATCCGCCGCGCTCGACGTTGGCAGCGAGGTCGACGGGATCGGTGCGATCGACGATCGCGTCGAACGCCCGCATCAATGCGCCCGCAAGCACGGCGCCGACGACAAGGCTCCCCAGCAACCGGTACCGCCGCCTGCGCAGGACGGCCACGACTACCGCAAGCGCGACGATGATCGCTGCTGCCTGAACCAGGCCCACGAGGAGGCGCCCCACAGCCGTGCTCGGCTCGACGCCACCGATGGTTGTCGCATCCTCTCCGAGCAGTCGATCCTTCCCAATCGCCACAGCAACCAGGGCAGCGACCAGCAGGATGCCACTTCCGATCAGGCGAATCACGTCACCGGGATGCTGGTAGCGCGTGCTCGATTTCATGAGGATCCTCCTGCAATCGACGGTGGCGAAATCTCGGATTCCGCCGCCCGCCTTCGTGCACATCGATCGCGGGCGATCTCCAACGCCGCCGGCCACACAAGAGCCAAACCGGTGCCGATGCAGGCGCCGGCAATGGTGTCGGTCAACCAATGAGCGGCGAGAACGGTGCGGCTGATCGCCATGATCCCGGCGAATGCTGCTGCCATGCCGATCGCCATGAGTCGCCGCGGCGACGCGGGCACGAACACCACGACGAGACCGAATGCGGTGACTGCGCCGGCGATCGCGTGCCCCGAAGGAAACGATTGACCGCTGGTGCCGATGAGGGGGTTGGGCGGACGTGGACGATCGACGAGGGCCTTCACGGGACCAATGCACAGCTCCGACGTGACGACGGCGCCGAGAAACGCCCCCAGCTGCAGCCAGCGGCGGTTCCATGCCAGCACTGCCGAGACGAGCACGCGGATCGGCAAGGTGACCTTCACTGCCCCAATGGCGGAGATGTCCTTGGCCACACGGATCAGCCACGCGGACCGAGATGACACCATCCATCGGAGCCATCGATCGTCGATCCCTTGAACTGCCGACGAGGCCGGATCGACGGCGACGACGATGGCGAGCACCATGGCGACGAGAAGCAGGGCGAGCCCGACCATCAGGGCGTGAACGCGCCGATCGAACATGCTGTGACGAAGCCGCTCGGTGGGCGTCTCATCGACCATCACTGAGACTCGGCCTTGCTACGAGGGTCCCAGATCAGGTTGATCGCCCCGGCGATGGCCACGCCCAAGCCTGCACCGCACACGACGTCGAGCGGATTGTGGGCACCGACGTACACCCTGGTGATCATCACCAGCCCCACGACGACCCAGGGAACGACCTTCCAGCGGCCCGGCAGGTACGGCACCACGAGGCCGGCGATGGCGGCGATCAGCACGGCATGACCGGAGACGAAGCTCTCGCCGGTCGCCGTGACATCGCCTCTGAGGTGCACGTCGGTACCGATCGAGGTGCCCGGTCGCTGCCTGCTCGCCAGCACCTTCACGACCCGTTCCAGCACCAACTTGGCGACGGTGGCGATCAGAACGGCAATGGCGAGGCGGTAGCGACGCAGCACTGCGGCGACGATGGCGACCACGGGTCCGACCGCGAGGGCACCGAGTTGCTGGAACGGCCAGAGCGGGTGATACAGCGCCTCCGGTAGGTCGTTGATCGCGTGAAAGATGGCGCGCTCCCACCCGGGAACCGTGCCATTGCGCACCACGATCATGCCGACCGCGAGTACGGCGAGACCCGCGACGATCGCCGGCGCAGCCAACGGGGTGTTCCGACGAGAGGCCTTGGCTGTCGGGGTCGAGGAGGTGCTCATGTCGTGCCATCCCGCGCCACGGCTGCCACGACGCGCAGCACGAGCACGACCCCGCACAGCAGACCGCCATAGCCGAAGATGTCGAACAGTCCAGTGCGACGGGCGACCGCAGGGCCTGAATCAGGAGCTACGAGAAGAACAGCGGAGACGAAGAGGAGCGCAGCACCGATGCCGGCGAGCAGCACCCGGTTGACCAGTGTCCGCAGAATGCGGTGACCGTCTTCGTCGACGAGCGTACGTATGCGCAGCTCGCCCCGCCCAGTGAGGCTGAGTATCCGGTCGACCTGCTCGGGCAGCTTGCGCAGTCGGGGCAGAGCAGCCATCAACTCGTCGCGAATCATCTGATCGCGATCGAACAGCGAGTCAGTCGGCGACTGGAGCAGGTCGAGGAACGCGGCCATCATCGAACGGCCGGGATTCAGAACCCGCATCGTGCCGTCGAGCGTCACCAGCGCTCGCGACAGCAGCACGATGTCGGTCGGAAGGTGCAGACCGAACTCGGCCAGCGTCGTCACCAGTTGCTGCATGACGCTGGGGTCGATGATCGCGCCAGGGCGCACGTGGTCGGCGAGGAGGCGGGCCAGAGCGCGCTCGAGTTCGTCGGGTGACGAGGCCTCGATGGTGCTCGTGACGCGCTCCACGCCATCGCGCAGCAGGCGAACGTCGCGCCGCGACATCGCGAACATGATGTCGATGACAGCGGCTTGTTGGATCGGATCGAGGCGGCCCGTGGCCCCGAAGTCGATCAGGCCGAGGGTTCCGTCGGCCATCACGAACACGTTGCCTGGGTGCGGGTCGGCGTGGAAGAAGCCCAGGTTCAACACTTGGTCGAGAGTCGACCGCAGCAGCTGGTCGGCAAGGGCTGCCCGATCGACGCCCGTCTTGGCAAGCTCGACCGACTCGGCCACGGTCCAGCCCTCGAGGCGCTCCTGCACGAGCACCCGCCGGGTGCACAACTGGCGATACACCTTCGGCACGCGCACCCCCGTGGCACTGTCGAGGCGGGCCGCCATCTCCGACATCGCATCAGCCTCGATTCGAAAATCGAGCTCGGCGCGCAGGCTCGTGGCGAACTGTCCGAGCGTGGCGCCGGACCGAATCCCACGGCCGAACGACGTGCGGCGTTGGGCAAGATCGGCGAGCAGCCCGAGTGCGGCCAAGTCGCGCTCCATCGTCGCTTCGATTCCTGGACGTTGGACCTTGACGACGACTGCCTCGCCGGTTCGCAATCGGGCCCCGTGCGTCTGGCCGATCGAGGCCGCGGCCAGCGGTTCCCACTCGAACTCTGCGAAGATCGTGTCGAGATCCGCTCCGAGTTCCGCTGCCAGCACCGCCGCGATCCGATCCTGGGTCTCCGGTGGCGCGTGCTGCTGCAGGTGGGCCAGTTCGTCGCACACCTCGGCCGGCAACAGGTCGATTCGTGTGGCCGCGATCTGCCCGAGCTTGACGTACACGCCGCCGGCCGCCTCGAGCACGCGCCTCAAGCGCACCCCCGGAGAGTCGGCAGTTCGCTCGGCGCGGCCGGCAGTCGACGGAAACGGACCAAACCCTTCCTGTCGGGCGAGCCGAACGAGTTCACGGTAACGGCGGAGCACGGCAACGCGGGCGCGCACGGCACGAAGCGGACGCGTCGCCACGACCAGCCCGGCACGGTCGCCGATCGCCAGTGAGCCGGGCCTGGCCAGCAGGTCGAAGGCCACCGCGGTCGTCATGGTCGCCGGGATGCCGATGGCCAGTAGATGCAACACGAGGCCGTCGGCCCCCCAGTTCCAGCGGTTCAGGCCAAGAGCGATGACGATCGTCACGCTCCAGCCGACGAGGCCGGACAAGAGAGCCGTCACCCAACCACGGCGGATCCCGAGGAGCCGCAATGCGATGAGGGTGATGACGACGGCGACGAGCGTGCCCCCGACGGCACGCGCCACAATGCTCGGCACCGTCGCGGCTACCTGGCCGCCGCGCAGCGCGGCGGCCGCGGCCGCGCTCACCCGGAAGCCCCCTCGCACGGCGCCGCCTCTGCACCGCACAGCGACAGACCCGACAGGCGTTCGACCTCTCTCACCACATTCACCCTCGGCTCGAAGGTGAGCGCCGCATCGAGCACGATGATCGCTGAGGCGTTCGCATCGCCGGTGAAGGCGAACCGGTACGTCACACACTCGCCATCGGCCAGGTACGTGCGAACCGTCTTCAGGCCGGGAGGCAACTGGCCGGGCAGCTCGAAGCGACGCATGCCGGGCTCATCGCTCGTTACCTCCGTCGCGCCGTTCAGCGCACATTCGTCCTGCGCTCGAACGGTCACATCGAGTGCGTGACCGCCCGCTTTGTCGGAGTCGAGCCAGAAGCGCCCGATGCCACGCTTGACGCGCACTCCGCCGACGCTCCACCCGGCCGGGAGCGCGGCGACGCACGGGATGGCCGTAGCCGTGGGAACGGCCTGGGCCATGAGGATCATCACCTTTCCGGTACCACACGACGGCTGCTCGTCGATCGGCAGTTCGACAGGCGTGAAGAGCTGATACACGTTGGTCAGCGCCAGGAACGTGATGACCACGAGGGCGCCGGCGAGGAAGACGCGGCGCGGACCCCACGTCTGCAATGAGATCGGCCGCCGCTCCGGTGCCAGCGCCCGGAATTGAGCGACCAGATCGCGTCCGTCACTTTTCATCATCGAGCGGAGTTGCGACGGGCTGGCGATACCACGCGCCGCAGCGAATGCCTCGGCGATCTCGTCGGGCGTGAAGTAGGCCAAAGCCCGCCGATACACGCGCTCGGCATCGGTGCGCACGCCGAGCACCAGCATCATGTTGGCCAGGTCGACTGCCTCACGCCACGGCGACGGACGCACCTGGGCGAAGGCAACGTCGATCACCTTGAGGTGACCGTCCTTGACGAGCAAGTTGGCCGGCTTGATGTCGCGGTGAGCCAGACCGTTGTTCCACAGCCGGCGCACCAACGCCAGACCCTCGTCGATGACCTGGTCGTCGACTTCGGCCTCACCGATCTCCACGGCTCCTGCGAAGAACTCGGTGACGAGCAAGTACTCACGTTCCGGTGTGAGCTGGACGATGCCGTATGGCGTTGCCGTTGGCACGCCGGCGTCGCGCATGACGCGCAGGGCGTAGTCCTCGTACTGCACGAGGCGCCGCACCGACTGGAAGGGTGTCTCGTCCTCCAGCCGTCCGTACAGGATCGTGCGACCGAGCTTGTACCACCGGTCGGCGCGCACGTGGTTCATCGCGTAGAGCTTGCCGAACAGGTACGTATCGGGGTCGCCGGCGACGCGCAACCGCAGCGGCGTCGAGCCTCCGGATCCGGCGAGCCCGACCGGCTTCAAGTCGACGACGGTGACACCGAGCTGTTCCTCGACCGCCCGGCGCAACGCCTCACCTCGTCGACCACCGACGTCGAGGTGAGCCGCCTTGCCGCGACGGTAGGTCAGTGGGAACACCTCGTTCGGGGTGAAGAACCGGAATGCGTTCAGCGGAAAGGCGACACCGAGCGCGACACCAACGAGCACATCAAAGGGGTGGTCGACACCGAGGTACATGCGCGCCACTGCCACCAGAGCGACAGCGCCGAACCCGACGCGTTTGGCGATCTCGCGCGAACGGCCCGGAACGATTGTCATGTAGACGATCCCGATCACGGTGAACGAGACGATCGCAATGGTCGCCGACGGCAGCGAGAAACCCTGCCAGCGACCCGCGGCGGTCACGTCGTAGGGCCGCGGGCGCTTGTAGGCGTTGATCAGGATCTGACCGATGATGGCGAGGACCGTGACGCTGCCGAGGAAGGCGAACAAGTGCCGCCACCTCCTGAAGAAGACGGTGAAGAGCAGCAAGGCGATGGCGACGAAGAACATCGTCCACCCGGTGGCGACACGATCGATGCCGCGGGCCGCGGTCAGCAACCAGCCGACTCTCCATCGGGCGATGGTGCGCAGCACGGCCGCGTCGACCTGGTCCGTAC
>DATAJN010000359.1:0-11314 GCA_036262105.1 Ilumatobacteraceae bacterium | reverse complement strand
GTTCTTCCCCGTGAGACGCTCATCGACCGGGTGTGGGGTTCCGACTACGTGGGTGATACCAAGACCCTCGACGTGCACATCAAGCGGCTACGGGCCAAGGTCGAGCCCAATCCGACGAGCCCGACGCGGATCATCACGTACCGCGGCCTGGGTTACAAGTTCGACCGATCGAAGGACTCGTAGCCTTCCGGACGGCGAACACCGGGTCGACCTCGAAGGGGTCGTACCATGCCACCGTGTCCAGTGGCCGGCGACCCCCCGTTCCGCGTAGACCGCCGCCCCCATTCGTATCGCCGTTCCGCCGGCTGGCTCGTACTCATGCGCTGATGACGGCCGGTGACGTCGCGATGGTGGTGTCGCTGGCCGGCTCGTTGTTCTTCTCGATCAGCCCCGACGCGGCGCGCAGCAAGGTGTTGCTCTACCTACTCGTCAGTTTCGCCCCGTTTGCCGTCGTGGCTCCGTTCATCGGGCCGTTCATCGACCGGGCAACCGGCGGGCGTCGGCTGGTCATCCAGCTCACAGCGGTCGGTCGGGCGCTGCTCTTCGTCATCATGATCTTTCATCTCGACGATCTGTTGTTGTTCCCGTTGTCGTTCGGGGTGATGGTTCTGCAGAAGACCTACAGCGTCTCCCGCTCGGCGCTGATCCCGCACGTCGTCAACAACAAGACCGAGTTGGTCGAGGCGAACTCCAAGCTCGGCCTGATCTCCGGTGCGATCGGGGTGCTGGCCGCCGCCCCGGCGGGCGCGCTTGCCGCCATCTCACCGAAGCTGTCGTTGTTGTTCGGCGTGGCGATGTTCGCCGGCGCGGTGATCGCCGCCTCCAGCTTGCCCCGCGGCGCGGTGTCGCCCGCTGCCAGGTTGGCCGAGCCTCCGGAGCTCCAGAAGGACACCCTCCGCTCGGCAGCGGTGGCGATGAGCATGATCCGGGCCGTCATTGGGTTCTTGTTCTTCGAATTGCTCTTCTGGCTACGCGAGAACAGCTACAGCAACCTGTGGATCGGGTTGGTCATCGGCGCGTCGACGTTCGGCCTGATGCTCGGCAACGGTCTCGCCGCACCATTGCGGGGTCGACTGCGTGAAGAGTTGATGCTCACAGCGGCCATCATCATGATCGCGGTTGGGGGGATCGGCGCCGCCGCGTTTGGAGGAGTTGGCGCCGCGATCGCGCTGGCTGGAATCGTCAACCTCGCCTCCGGGATCGGGCGGATGGCGTTCGACTCGATCGTGCAGCGTGACGCCCCAGGCGCCAACCAGGGTCAATCCTTTGCCAGGTTCGAGACCCGCTTCCAGCTGTCGTGGGCGATTGCCGGCGTCATTCCTGTGCTGCTGACGTTCCCTGGTCGCGTGGCCTTCCTGACGGTTGGCCTGATCGGCGTGTTGGCGGGCGTGCTGTACATCCATGGATCGCGCATACGATCGCGCGGCGGTGCGCCGGCCCCGCGTCCTAGTCGCCGGCCAGCTCGAGCCGGGCGACCCACAAGCCCGGCGCGTCGATCTCGGCCGGGGTCGGTAGGGCGTTCGGACGGGCGAGAAGCGCGGTGAGCCGGGCTTCGCCAACGCGATCGACAACACCGCCGACGAAGTTCTTGCCGCGCTGGACTTGCTCGTGGGTGAGCCGCAGACCGAGCAAGCGCTCGATGTACACGTCGCCGGCGCTGTGGTCGACGCGGCGTCGCCTGACCGCCTCGGCGATACGCAGTGCGTCACCCCCGATGACACGCACCGAGACGCCATCGACCATGTAGTCGACATACCCGATCACTGCAGCGGCGGCCGCGTCGAGCGACGGCTCGAGCTCGCGTTGCTCGGGCGATTGAACCGCGCCGAGCAGGACGGCGGGGTCGCTGAAGGCCTGCTGCATTGCTTGCAGCGGATCGGAGTCATCGGCATCGAGTGACGACAGCTTGTCGGCGATGGCGTCGGGATCCGGTCGAAAGGCGCCCACGTGACGGCGCACGAGCGAGGCGAAGTCTTCACGCAGCGACGTGATCGAGAAGAGGGCGTGGCCGGTGAGCTCTTGGGCCAGCACCCACATGCGCATCTCGTCGGCAGAGATGCTCCACTCCTGCGCGAATCGATCGATGTTGTCGGGAAGAACCGTGATGCTGGTGTCGCGCCGCGGGATGGGAAGGTCGTACTGGCCGAACGCATGAGTCGCCATCCGGCCGACCATCGATCCGACGGCCATTCCCATCATGGAAGGGGCCATCATCTTGCTGAGGTTTGCCATCATCGACATCAACGGGTCGGCGTTGAGGTCGACGTCGGTCTCCGGCGGCGTGGTGGGCTGGCCGAGCGAAGTGGCGAGTTCGGTGAAGAGAGGGCGGTACGCCTCCAGCGTGCGTTGCGCCCAGGCGCCGGCGGTGACCGGAGTGACCTCGGGCGAGGGACCGTCGAAGCCAGTGAGATCGCGCACGTGCAACTCGGCGATCTGAGCCAGCTCACCGAGCTTGATGCGCACGGTTGGATCGATGTTTGCCTCGGCCGCGCCACCCGTGGCAGCCAGCCCGGCGAACTGACGTGCCGCATCCCAGTTGAGCGGACCCTGACCAGCGAGCGCTCGGGCCAGGTCGCCGAACATCGGGAGGTTCTCGAACGGGTTCTCGGACTCCGGTCCGTCAGCCATGATCGCGAGCCTACGGCCTACGTCGGCGCTAGCGTCCGTCGTCATGACTGTCGCGGCGACGACGACCTCGGTATGGATCAGCGAAGGCTCCGACGGTCTCGGCCGGCGGGTGTCGAATCGCCTTCAGGCGAGTACGCGGCTCTCGGCGGCCGAACTCGCCAGCAGCGACGTCGTGGTGTGGCTGGCCTCTGCCGACGCCGACGCTCGGGCCCGGCGCCGGCAAAGCGCGACCGAGGGTTTCACCACAGCGCTCGCCGAGGCCCATCACGCCAGTCATCTGGTACTGGTGTCTTCTGCCATGGTCTATGGAGCGTGGGCCAACAATCCGGTTCCGATCACCGAGGAGGCGGTCCTGCGACCCGACGTCGAGTTCGTCTACGCCCGCCAACTCGGCGCTGTCGAGCAACTCGCCGACGAATGGCGTCTCGCCGTGCCCGGGCGCACGGTCACCGTGCTGCGTCCCGCCGTCGCCATGGCCGCCGATGGCACGAGCGGCCTCGCCGCGGCGCTGGCCGCCGGCATGGGCCAGCGGTTCGGTGAAGACGATCCGCCCGCGCAGTTCCTCCACATCGACGATCTCGCTTCGGCCGTTCTCGTGGCTGTCGAGCAGCAACTCGACGGCGTGTACAACGTCGCCCCCGACGGTTGGGTGGCGGGCGAGCGCGTTCGTGCACTGGCCGGTGCCGTGCCGCGCCTCAAACTGCCTGAACGGCTCACCGAGGTCATCGGCAACCTTCGTTGGCGATTCCAACGCGGCCCGATCCCGCCAGGGTTGCGCAGCTACACGCGCTGGTCGTGGCTCGTCGCCAATGACCGCTTGAAAGCCGAGGGCTGGGCGCCGGTGGTCACCAACGAGCAGGCGTACGTCGAGGGGACCGAGGCGAAGTGGTGGACGATGGTCAGCCCGAAGCGCCGGCAAGAAGTCGCCCTCGGTGGGCTGGCGACACTTCTTGTCGCGGTCGGACTGGTCGTCTGGCGAGCGGTTCGTCGAGCGCAACGCAGACGCAGCGCTCGCTGACAACCCGGTCGCGTCGCGTTCGCTACATCGACGGTGCGGTGCCGAGTGTGACCACGACTTGCACCGACGTCTGATCGGCGTGCGTGACGGTGAGAGTCACGACCTCGGTGGGAAGGTGCGCGGCGATTGCCGACTTCAGCTGATCGACGCTACCGAGGGTCATCCCGTCGACAGCGGTGATGGAATCGCCCGTCGTGATGCCTGCCGCCGCGGCGGGGCCGTTGACATCGATCCCGTCGATGATCGGCGCACCGCCGTCGCCCTGCACGACGTGAACCCCGAGATAGGGGTTGGCTTGTGCTCGCTTGGCGGCGGGCAGCATCGCCGCGACGTTGGCAACGCTGACCAACTCAGGCCCGGAGGCTCCATGACTGCACATGCCGACCAGCAGACCATCGGCGTTGACGACCGGTGTTCCTTCGGCCATCGACTTGGCCCACGTGTCGAGTGTGAGATGGCCGGAAACATCCACGCGCACGTTGGCGGACGTCGGCAGGGCGCCGAGCACCGTGACCACATCACCTTCTGTTGCAGCGGGACCGATTCCATAGGAATTGGTGAGAGTCGCCGCGTCGGCGGACAGAACCGCCAGGCCGACCTGACGATCGACCATCAGAACGGTTGCGTCGTGAGGTTGCCCGTCGGCACCGGTGATGGTGATGGAGCTGCGACCTTCGACGGCGCGCGCCGTGGTGATGACCAGAGAGTCACCAACCCCAACGGCTACAGGCACAGGATCGAAGTCATCGATGCGCTGGGTGACCGTCGTCGATGGTTGGGAGACCGAGGTCGACGGGGCGGGCTGGGAGACCGGCGTCGTCACGGGTACGACGCCGAGGGCCGTGGTCGTCGGCAACAGCGAACCGATCGACGTCGCCACCAGCGTGTCGGCGCGGGCCGTGACGATCGGTGTCGGGTGGTCGTTGGCAGTGCTCGTCACGACCGTCGGCGAAACGATGCCGCCTCGTCCTGCCGATGGCAACATGGCCCACAACACAGCGAGCGAGAGCAAACCACCGATCGCCCCGGTGGTGATCAGCAGTCCGCGGCCAATGGCCAAAGGCGGCTCGGTGTGGGTCCACATGGCTCGGCCCATCTCCGATGGATGTCGCCAGGGACGCTCGTGCGGGGGCAGCGGCGCCGGAGGGTACGCGCCGGAACCCGCCGCATCGTCGTCAGGCCACTCACTCCGCTCCACGAGCCGGAGAGGTTACCGATCCCGAGGTCGTCACGGGGATCGCCCCACGTCCCGGTGGCGCTTGGTGCCCGGCAAGCTACGATGGTTGGTCGTGCAACCTCCGGCTAGCGGCAACTCATGGCTCAGCCTGACCACCGATGTCCTGCCGGTCGCTGCTGCGTACGAGTGGGTCGTGCTGCCGCAGTGCGGCGCCGTAGTGCTGTTCAGCGGCACGGTTCGCGACCATGCCGTCGATGAGGAAGGCGTGCTTCGCGACCAGGTCGAGTCGTTGACCTATGAGGCGTACGAGTCGCAAGTGGTGACGCGCTTCGCGGCCATCGAGACCGAACTTCGTCAGCGATGGCCGGAAACCGGTCGAGTGGTGCTCATCCATCGAACCGGCAAGGTAGTTCTCGGTGAGAGCTCGGTCATCGCCGTGGTCAGCGCTCCCCACCGAGCCGGGGCGTTCGAGGCGGCTCGGTTCGCGATCGACGCGCTCAAGCTCAGCGCACCGATCTGGAAGCACGAGGTGTGGCGCGACGGTGCTGATTGGGGCCTTGCCTCGGGCGCGCCCACCGACGCGGCCTCGATCCCGGCTTCGTACGGTTCGCGGACCACATCGTGACGTACGTCATCGGCGCCGCCGCTGTTGCATTGCTGGTTGTGATCGGCCTCATCGCCTACACCCGCCGTCCTCGACAAGACGCTGGTCTCACGAGCTTCCGTCGGCACATCGACGCGTTGTCTCCCGAATCGCGCCGCGAGATCCTCGATCGCGCTCGCCCTTTGCAAGACGGCGAGGACGACGACTCCGGCGATACCCCCCAGGAGTCGGCGGACTAGCTGATGGCTCGCGACTTGGCAATCGACCTCGGGACGGCGAACACGCTGGTCTACATGAAGGGTCGCGGCATCGTGCTCAACGAGCCGTCCGTCATCGCCTTGAACCGCCAGACCGGCGAGGTCTTGGCAACCGGTCGCGAGGCGTGGCAGATGATCGGTCGCACGCCCGGCTACATCGTCGCCGTACGCCCGCTTCGCGGCGGGGCGATCACCGACTTCGAGATCACCGAGCGGATGATCCGTCTGCTGCTGCAACGAGTCGGTGTCAGCCGATTCACGCGGCCGAAGGTCGTCATCTGTGTTCCTTCGGCCATCACCGAGGTCGAACGTCGCGCCGTCACCGACGCGGCTCGGCGGGCCGGCGCCGCCGATGCCCAACTCATCGAACAGCCGATGGCTGCGGCCATCGGGGCAGACCTGCCCATCGACGAGCCGGTCGGCAACATGGTGATCGACATCGGTGGTGGCACCAGCGAGACCGCGGTGATCAGCCTCGGCGGGATCGTCGCCCTCGAAGCGGTGCGGGTCGGTAGCTTCGACATGGACGCGGCGATCCAGGCCTACGTGCGCCGCGAGCATGGCATCGCGATCGGCGAGCGCACTGCCGAAGAAGTCAAGGTGGCCATTGGCTCGGCGGATCCCACGGACGACGAGAACCAAGCCGAAGTGCGTGGTCGCGATCTGATGAGCGGCCTGCCGAAGACCGTCATCTTGACGCCCGAAGAGATCCGCTTGGCGATCGACGATGTCATCAGCAGCATCACCGCCTCGGTCGTTCGTTGCCTCTCCAAGGCACCGCCCGAGCTGGCACAAGACTTTCTCGTGCGCGGCATGTACCTGGTGGGTGGTGGTGGTCTGCTGCGCGGGCTGGCGCAACGCATCGAGCGCGAGACGCAGGTGCCGGTGAAGATGTCGACGATGCCGCTCGAGGCGGTCGTGATGGGTGCCGGCCATTGCATCGAGCACTACGACGCACTGAAGACGATGTTCATGGGAGCTCGCCGCTAAGTGCGCATCCGAGCAGATCTCACCGAGGAACTGGTCGAAGGTCTTGGCGAGATTCGCCGGCAGTTCAAGGTTCCCGGTGAGTTCCCCATTGCGGTGCTCCGCGCCGCCGACGATGCCGCGAAGCGCGTACCCAATGCTCACGTCGATCGCACCGACTGGCCGTTCATCACTCTCGATCCGGCGTCGTCGACCGATCTCGACCAGGCCTTCCACATCGAGCTGGTCGGTGACGATGTGATGTTGCACTATGCGATCGCTGATGTCGCCTGGTTCGTCGACGACGGCGACGCGCTCGACACCGAGGCGTGGTCGCGGGGAACGACGCAGTACCTTCCCGACGGCAAGGCGGGTCTGTACCCGGCAGGTCTCGCCGAGGGCGCGGCAAGCTTGCTGCCCGACGGCCCTCGCCCGGCGATCGTGTTCCACGTGCGCGTCGATTCGAGTGGCCAGTCCAAGCTCGATGGTGCCGAGCGCTCGTTGGTGCATTCGCGAGCCAAGCTGGCCTACGAAACGGTTCAGCCGTCTCAGCTACCCGATGCCTTCCCCGAACTGGCACGACGCATCGCCGCAGCCGAAGAGGCCCGCGGCGCGAGCCGCATCGAACCGCTCGAGCAAGTGGTCACGGCTACCAAGGCGGGCTACGAGATCTCCTATCGTCCGCGCCTCAAGTCTGAGGACGACAACGCGGCGATGTCGTTGGCCACCAACCTCGCAGTTGCCGATGCCCTGCTGGCCGCGGGAACTGGGTTGTTCAGGATCATGCCCGAACCCGACGAGCGGGCACAGCAACGCCTGCATCACACCGCCCGAGCCCTTGGCATCGCCTGGCCGGAGGGCACGAGCCTGGCCGACTTCGCCCGCTCCCTCGATGGCGCTTCGCCCAAGCCTGCAGCCTTGCTGATGGCCATCCGTCGTGCCGGGGGCGGTGCCTCGTATGTGCCCTTCACCGCTGGTCAGCGCCCGTGGCACGCGGCGATGGCCGCTACGTACTCGCATGCCACCGCGCCGTTGCGCCGCCTTGCCGACCGCTACGTCGTGATGGCGACGTTGGCTGTCGCCAACGGCCAAGCGGTGCCCGAACCGGTACAGGCGGCCTTCCCCAAACTGCCGGCGGTCATGAAGGTCGCCGACGACAGGGCCGGGCAGATCGAGCGAGCGGTCGTCGATCTGGCCGAGACAGCGTTGCTCAGCGGACAGATTCAACGGACCTTCGCGGCCGTCGTAACCGACGTCGACGAACGCGGGGCGCGGATCCAATGGTGCGACTTGCCGGTGATGTCGCGCATCGATGCGCATCATGTCGAGCCCGGCGACGACGTGCGGGTGCGGGTGGTCTCGACCGACATCCCGCGTCGCGAGGCAAAGCTCGAGCGCGTCGCCTGAACTGATCAGCGCATGCCGACTTCGTTGACCACCCCGCTCGATAGCGGGGGTGGTCGCTAGCTCGGCTCGTGCCACCGCTGGCGGTGATTTGGGCCGCCGGCGCCCATTTCGCCTCCAGCGATCGCCCAAGTGGCGACGCCAGATTCAGGGCGGCGTCACCGCGTAGACAGCGCCGGCGACGGACAGCACCAGCAGCTCACCGTCGGGCGCCTCGGTGACAGCGGAGATCTTCGGCACCTGACCGAGGACGAGTTCTGCCGCGACCGCGTTGCCCTCGATCTTCAACGCTCGCACCTGCCCGGCGCAGTAGTCGCCGTAGACGTACCAACCGACCAAGGCCGGAATCGCCGTGCCGCGATACCGCACTCCGCCGCTGATCGAGCATCCGGCATCACCGTGCGCGTACTCGTAGATCGGTGGGGTCGCGCCGTCGGGCGATTGGTCGTTGTTGAACCGATGGGTCGCTTCCCACGCGCTCCATCCGAAGTTCATGCCGCGACCGGTGCCGTCGGCCGCCCAGGCGACGTCGACCTCTTCCCACTTGTCCTGCCCGACGTCGGCGATCCACAAGTCCCCGGTCTGCCGATCGAAGCTGAACCGCCAGGGATTGCGGAGACCGACCGACCAGATCTCCGGTCGCGCCCCATCGACGCCGACGAACGGGTTGTCGGGCGGCACGGTGTACGCCGCAGCACCTACGTGTGGATCGATGCGCAGGATCTTGCCGAGCCACTGGCTGAGGTTCAGCGCCCTTCGCTCGGGGTCGCCTCCGGCGCCACCGTCGCCAGTGCCGATGTACAGCATCTTGTCGGGCCCGAATTGAAGTTCGCCGCCGTTGTGGTTCGGGTACGGCTGGTCGAAGGCGAGCACCTCGCGACGAGTCGTCGCGTCGAAGGTTCCGTCGGCCGCGATGGCGTACTCGTCGATCTCGGTGTTGCCGTTGTTGTCGGTGTAGTCGACGTAGGCCAGGGCGCCGCCCGGGTCGATCGCCAGACCGAGCAGGCCTTGTTCTCCACTGGCGCTGGTGCGATCGGTCATGTCGAGTGCGGTTGCACCCGGCTGGCCATCGTTCATCACCACGACGAGCCCGTCCTGCTCCACGACGTACGTCGTTCCATCGGCGGGGCGCCACGCCGTCGACACAGGTTGCTGGAACGTCCCCAGCTGAGTGAGGTTCACCGCCGGGTCGCCGGTCGGGCTGCTGACGGACGGTGCGGCAGCCGTCGCCGCGACCGTGGTCGACGATTCCGTCGGTGCTCCCGTCGGACCCGCCGGTTGCGTGCCAGCAGCGACGGAGGTCGTGGCGCTTGCGCCCGAAGGCGGCGCAGAAGGTGTCGCGAGCTCCGCCGTGTTGAACGTGACGGCTGGTGACGACGATGGGCTGCTGCTGCTGCAACCACAACCGATCATGACGAGTGCGGTCGCGACGGCACACACCCTTGCGCACGATGACGGCATCACGTGCATCACTACCCACGACCGATGCGCGCTAGACCTTCCTGGACGACGGTCACTGCCAGCGTGCCGTCGCTCGTGAAGATGGCGCCGCCGGCGAGCCCGCGGCCAGCGCTGGTGGAGAGTGCCTTCTGGTCGTACAACAGCCACTCATCGGCGCGGAACGGGCGATGAAACCACATCGCGTGGTCGAGGCTCGCCATCTGCATGCCGGGGCTGTCCCACGACAATCCGAAGGGCAGCACCGTGGTGTCGAGCAATGTGAGATCGCTGGCATAGGTGACCACGCAAGCGTGCAGTGTCGGGTCGTCGGGAAGCCGCCCATCGGCGCGCATCCACACCCGTTGCCCGTCGGCCGGGTTGTCGTGGCGACTGAAAGGATCACGTTCGAAGTAGCGGATGTCGATGGGGCGGGGCCGATCGAACCATGGACCCATTCGCTCCTTGTACGGCTCCATGCGCGTCTTGAAATCGGGAAGTGATTCCGGTGTCGGCATGTTGGCGGGCATCGAGATCTGGTGATCCGGGCCCATCTCGCGCCCGTGGAAACTGGCCTGCAGGTTGAAGATCGCCCGTCCGTGTTGAATGGCCACGACGCGTCGAGTTGCGAAGCTACGACCGTCGCGAATGCGG
The DNA here is from genome assembly GCA_036262105.1 of Ilumatobacteraceae bacterium. Classification (GTDB taxonomy): domain Bacteria; phylum Actinomycetota; class Acidimicrobiia; order Acidimicrobiales; family Ilumatobacteraceae; genus JAENVT01. The sequence goes on along the minus strand of DATAJN010000359.1, from coordinate 1,169 downwards.
TCGACCTCATAGAGGATCGGCACCGTCGGATCGCCCGGGCGCAGGAAGTAGGCGTGCAGAGAGTGCACCTGCCGGCCTGGATCCTCGATGGTGCGAGTCGCGGCCACGAGGGCCTGGCCGGCGACCTGGCCACCGAAGACCCGCTGACGATTCTCATCGGGGGATCGGCCGCGGAAGATGTTGACCTCGATCGCCTCGAGGTCGAGCAACTTCACGAGGTCGTCGAGAGCGGTCATCACCTCATCCTTGTCCAGGGGAACCCGTCCAGGCGGGTCAGCACTGGCTCGGGTCGACCGGGGCGAGCAAGTACAGCGCGCCCCGCGGGACCACCTGCACGCGCTGCAGCTCGACCAGTTTCAGCAGGTCGGGCCGCCGCTCGGTCGGGCCGTCGCCGGCGTTCTGCAGGTCGTCGAACCACGCCAGGTACGCATGGCCTGAGCATGCCTGCGCGAGGGTGTGGGCGGCGTCGAGCGGATAGTGGCTGTTGCCGGGACGTGGTCGGGTGAAGGCAAACAACGTCGGCTCGCGATCGGTGAACCACCACACACGTTGTGGGTTGTCGGTGAGGATGGTGGCGTCGTCGGGCAAGGCATCGATGACGTCGTACAGCTGCGGCGAGAACTGGGGCTTGTAGCCGCTTCCTCCAGGCGCGAAATCGGGGAAGCGCACCGCGAGCGCGGCTCCCTGATAGACCCACCAGCCGAGCAATGCGACACCGGCGATGGCGGCGGTGCGGGCATGGCACAGCCGGTCGCAGGTGACGGTGGCCAGGTACACCACCGGGATCAGCATCGGGGACATCACGCGAAGCTCGATGTCGTTGGCGGTGAGGCGACGGGCGATGATCGGAACCACGAACGACGTCGCGGCGAATGCGGCGACGCCGATGTCGAGCGATACGGCCTTTCGACCGCGAACTGCCAACGTGGCGATCAGTGCGATGACGATGACGATGACGATGGCGATGCCGAATCGTTCTGTCGCCGTCGCCGACCAGCCGTCGCCGACCACGATGTGACCGGTACCCATGAACGCCAGACGGATGGTCGTGATGAGCGGTTCGTTCGAGCCACCCGAGAATCGCGGTCCCAACGCCTGGCCGGTCTCGACGAGGTTGCGGATCACCCAGATCGAACTGATCGCGAACGCGCCGGCGGAGAATGCGGCGA
>DATAJN010000358.1:0-1724 GCA_036262105.1 Ilumatobacteraceae bacterium | reverse complement strand
GAGCAGAAAGTCGGTTGCCGAGGGTTCACCGGCAGTCGATCGTTCGACTGGAAGCTGGCTATCGAGATCATCGAAGAAGGAGGGGAGGAATCGGACGATCCGATCAGGCATCGGCGCCGAGTGTCTTGGCGAGTTCTGCCGCGCGTTGTTCGACTCTCCGTCGAAAAGCTGGATCTACTTGGTCCCAGCGGTGAACGATTGAAGCGTCGACGACGTCGGCTCGTTGTTGTGGTGTCATCTTGTCCATCTCGGCGGCAGTGATGATCTCCAACGGTTCGGCCATTGAGTCGACTTTATCGCGTCATGACGCGATCACGCTGTACAACGAGGCGTGTGCTGGCACGAGTACGGATGCGACGGGCGATGCGATGTACGCCTGCCGCGATGCAACCGCCAACGGGATCAGGGAATGCTCCACTGGAAAAGCATGTAACCACACTTCCTTGCGTTGCGGCCTGCCATGTCCGGACTGAGCCCTGATGCCTGCACCCCGGCGTCGGGACGCTTTCGCGTCAGTGTCGTCGCCGATACACCGCCATCTTGCGACGCCATGCCCGACGGGCCCGCGCGACTCTCACCAGATCACGAATAGTCATGACAACACCTCGTATCCCGTCTCTATCCCAGCCGTCCCTGGCTGTCCCTGGGCGGGGCAATCACTACCCCGATGAGGCGAATGGTAGGGCTGACGGCTCTTGCTGTCTATGGTCAATTCGACCTAGTCGGCGGGACGGTCAAGCCTCAGCCAGCGATGGTCATCGCCATATCGCTCCTCAACAGCAGTGGTGGGAGAAATGCGGCCAGGTTCGAAAACGGCAGCACATCTGGATGCAGGTCGATGCCGAGCGTGTCGATCATGAAGCGCCGGCGAGCCTGGATCCTTGTCCAGGCGTCCGGGTACGCCGCCGAGAACGCGGCGCGCAGCCCCTCGTCGGCCAACGCCACGCCGTCTTCGATGTTCGTTGTGAAGTACGGAGTGCCCGTTGCTGGGATGATGTCGCACTGGAGCGCCATGCCCGAGAGCAGCTCGATTCGCGAGCCGGGAAACACCGGCGAGTTCACCCACTCATCGACATGGAGCTGGTGCCCAGGGTTGAGAGAAACTCCGAAGAACGAGTCGCCCAGGTGGCGGTCGACGATGGCTTGGAGCTCGCCACCCAGTTGGCCGACGTGCAGCGCTCCGTACCAGTCGGCCACCGCAGCGAAGTATGGCGCGACGAGGCGGTCGACGTAGTCGCGCGCTCCGTCGGGCAGCTCCCCCGGGTCCTCGACCAGGAACCCGGCTCGGCAGTTGAGCGCCCCCCAGATGCCGAAGGCGATCGTGAACGGATCGCCGCGCTCGAGCGGCCGGTCGCCGGGACTGAAGAGTCCGAACCTTGCCCTCGGCCCGGCCGTGAGCATGAGGTGGCAAGAGAGTGGCGTACCGTTCCACCTCAGCAGTTGAACGCAGTCCCGCTCGGTCATCCCCGGCTGGAGTCCAGTGAGGACCCGGCTGACGCTTGACGACGTGTGGCACGCGGCCCACTCGAACGCCGCCAGTTGCTCGACCTCGTTGATGACGCGGAGCCCGTCGACTGGATCGATCAAGATGTCGTTGGCGTTTTCCACGAGGCCTGCTGGGCCGGTGGCCCGCCTCAGCTCATCGACGAGGAAGGCCGGAGCTTCGATGATTTCGCGGCTCGAATACGTCTTCCAGCCAACGACTCCAATCCGACCACCCGGCC
>DATAJN010000357.1:0-6648 GCA_036262105.1 Ilumatobacteraceae bacterium | reverse complement strand
GTGGGTTCGGCCGGCGAGGCCATCACCCACTTCCGTGACGACGTCGAGGACGTCACGATGTTCATCGACGGCTTCGTCGACATCTCCGCCGGAGTTGTCTTCACCGCCCTTGCCGGGCTCGTGCTCGGGAGTGTCGATGGCCGCGCCGCGCTGATGCTGTTGATCCCGCTGGTCGGTGTCGCCATGGCGACCCGCACGCTCGATGCCCGCATCAAGCGCTACCGCGCCGCGGACCGCATCGCTGCCTCGGCGGTCAGCGGCCTGCTCGGCGACGTGATGGCTGCGGCCACCACGGTGAAGGTCAACAATGCGATCGACCCGACCATCGCCCATCTCCGCAAGCTGGTCGATGCTCGGCGTCACACGGCCGTACGTGACCGTGTGCTCGACGAGAGCGTGTGGGCCTTCAGCCAAGGCGCAGCCGATGTCGGCCTCGGCCTCGTCCTGCTGTCAGCCGCCGGAGCGATGGCCGCCGGGCGTTTCAGCGTCGGCGAGCTTGCTGTGTTCTCCGCCTACCTCGGTTGGCTCAGCTTCCTACCACGGATGGTCGGGAGGATGCTGGCGCGGCGCAAGCAGGTCTCCGTGGCGTTCGACCGGATGAGCCTGCTCGTCGCCGACGCCGAGGTGGACAACACGGTCTCCGTCCGCCACCTGCCGATCGGCACGAAGCAACGACGGGTGCGCCCGGCCGCACCTCGGCCCGCGCGGGTGCCACTCGACGTGCTCGACGTTCGGCATCTGAGCGCGCACTACCCGTCGGGTGATGGGGTCGACGACATCAGCTTCAGCCTGCGTCGCGGCAGCTTCACCGTCATCACCGGCCCGATCGGGTCGGGCAAGAGCACACTGCTCCGTGCCCTGCTCGGTCTCGCCCACCAGGCCGACGTCACCGGCGACGTGGCGTGGAACGGTGTCACGCTCGTCGACCGGGCTGCATTCTTGATTCCCCCGAACGCCGCCTTCCTGCCGCAGGTGCCGCAGCTGATCTCCGATTCGGTCGCCGACAACGTCGCTCTGGGCGCCATCGACGAGGCGCAACTGTCGCTGGCTCTCGAACTGGCAGCCGTGAGCGCGGACATCGACGAGATGCCAGACGGTACGAAGACGATGATCGGCCCTCGCGGGCTACGCCTTTCAGGCGGGCAACGACAACGCGTGGCCACAGCGCGCGCGTTGGTGCACAGTCCCGAACTGGTCGTGCTCGACGACCTGTCGAGTGCGCTCGACATCGAGACCGAACTGCAGCTGTGGGCCAATCTCGCGACCGTCGGCATCACGGTGATCGCTGTCTCGCATCGCGCTGTGGCGTTCGATCGTGCCGACCAACTGCTGCGCCTCGAAGGTGGACGCCTGACCTGAAGCAACAACCGAGTGGCCGGGAACCGCAATGGTTCCCGGCCACAGGGTCGGTCCACGGAGTCGTGATCGCTAGGCGCGAGCAGGAGCGTGGCGGCGACGGAACAAGGCGATTCCTCCAAGGATTGCGCCGCCTGAGAGGGCAAGCAGGATCGGTGCACCGACCTCTGGGACGTCCGGAGGCAGCACGACTGACAACGCGGTCCGGAAAGTCGGATTGGCGTTGTGCTGCTGGCTGAAGAACAGGCTGACGCCGTCAGCGCCGAACACGCCGCCCGTGAACTCGTTGGTGCATGGCTTCGTGCCGTCTGAGGACTGCATGTCGCCGGCCTTCACGCCACCGCTCACCGTTCCGGCATTGACGATCGTGCTTCCACCGATCGCCAGCTCGAACACGTACATCTCGTCCTGCTGGTTGCGGTATTGCTTCGAGTGGATGTTCGTGGGAGTGACCGCCGTGTCGTCCGGGATGTCCTCGTGTACCCACAGGTGACCGCGGCCATCGAAGGCGATGTTGTCCGGGTACTGCAGACCCTGTTGCGCCTGGGCGGCTGCCTGGCTCGGGAACTCCGGATCCTGAACTTCGATCATCGGTGCGATCTTGACGTAGGGCGGCAGGGCGCCTGACTGCGTCGACAGATCCGCGAGGCCGGTGTCGTTGAACGAGTAGATGCCACCCCGGTTGACGACTTGGTTGTTCGCCGCGTTGCCGGTGAACGTGCCGTAGCTGCCGATGCGAATGTCGGCATCGCCTTGCGCCTCGGTGACGGTGAAGTAGATGCGGCCACCTCGAGCGTCGACGTCTTCAGGACGATCGAACAGGATCGCTCCTCCGTTGTTCGCCTCGGCCACTGCCGTGTCGGCGTTTACGACGGCCTTCCAGCCCGACGCATCGATACCCGTCCCGACCATGTAGTACAGCACCCCGCCCGCAGTCAGATCAGCGGGATTGCTGGGAACGGCCTTGTAGAACGCTCCAGTGCGATTTTCGTCGCCGAAGAACAGAGCGCCACCGGAGTAGACCAGTCCCTCGTGGGCCATCGAGCCGAGCCAGTCGAGCCGGACGAACGCGCCCGTCGATGGATCGACCTGCCACACACCGCCACCACGGGCCTGCGTGTTCGGTGTCGCCGCGGCCGGCGAGTACTCCTCGCCCACCAACAGCTGACCACTTGGTGCATACCAGTATCCACCGTCCAGGCGGGACCAGGTGGTGGCTGGTGCGACCGGACCCGTGGTGAGAATCTCCTTGGTTCCCGTACCTGGTCCGGTCAATGTGTATCTGGTGACCCCGTCGCTCGGCGTGGCATTCTCGCTCGAAGCGAACAAGTACTTGCCATCGGCGCTGAGGGCGTTCATGTCGTTTTCGCGACCGACGGTGGTCGCGGTACCTGCGCCGACCAGCGTCGCCGGATCACCCGCCGACATCAGCTTCGTCAGCGACATCGGGGTGGCCATCGCCGGGTCACCCGTAACCGAACAGGGCAGTGCGTTGGTGCTGATCGGGTTGAACCCCCAGTGGTCGAGCGGGGTGTCCGCGCCGGCACTCGCAGACATTGCGGTGACGCCGACAACGGTGAAAAGAGTAGATGCGAGCAGCGCTCGGTGAGCGCCACGCTTTCGCAAAGTTCTCAAGCTCATTCGATCCTCCTGATCTGCGCGCCGCCGGTTCAGCGACGACGCTGGGACTCTGATGCAGCCAGATGACGGGAACCCCGCGAGGAGCTGGACGAGGAATGAACCTTCGGCCGCGCAGAGATGTCTTCCGTGATGAGATCTGGCAAGAACGGGACTGCCTCCGGGCGGATCGAGCGAGGGCGCACCAGGGGGAGTGGCGTCAGCGTCGCCGGGTTCATGGACGGAGATGAACAGACCGGAACAAGGAGTTTGCGGGACTGCGAACACTGAACGAACACCAGCATGGAACCTCCCATCCGCAGTGCGAAGGGTGGCAATGTCGCAACCATGATCATCTCCCGCACGCCCCTGCGGATATCCATCGGTGGTGGCGGTACGGACCTTCCGTCGTACTACTCGATGGCGGGTGGTCACGTGATCTCCGTGGCGATCGACAAGTACATCTACATCGCCATCAACGACACCTTCACCAACGACTACTTCCTCAAGTACAGCCAGCTGGAACGCGTCGAGACGAGAGATCAGATCAAGCATCCGATCATTCGTGAGGCCTTGACGATGCTGGAGATCGACCCCTCGGTGGAGATCATCAGCATGGCCGACATTCCGGCAGGCACCGGCCTCGGCTCGTCTGGTGCCTTCACCGTCGGATTGCTCAAGGCGTTGTACGCGCACCGGCGCGAACACGTACCGGCGCGGCAGCTTGCCGAGATGGCGTGCCACATCGAGATCGACCGCCTCGGCGAGCCGGTCGGAAAGCAGGATCAGTTCATCGCTGCCTTCGGCGGTCTGACCAGCTTTCAGTTCGCCACAGATGGTTCCGTCACAACCGAAGCCCTCAAGCTCCCCCCCGGGTGCCTGACCGATCTCGAGCACAACCTGCTGCTGTTCTTCACGGGCTACTCACGCTCGGCGGGTTCGATCCTCCAAGATCAGGCAACGCGGTCGACCGAGGGTGACGCGGAGATGCGCCGGAACCTCGACGAGACCTTCGAGCTCGGGCACCGGATCAGGACGGCACTCGAAGCTGGCGAGCCGGACGCGTACGGCGAACTCCTGAACGAGCACTGGCAGCGCAAGCGGCTGAGGAGCCCGGGGATGTCGAACCCGATGATCGATGAGCTGTACGAGTTCGGACTCGAGAATGGAGCCAGCGGGGGCAAGCTCGTGGGTGCCGGTGCGGGTGGCTTCCTGATGTTCTACGCCCACGACGCCGCTCCAGTTCGCCGGGCATTTCGCCAGCGCGGGCTGCAGGAGGTCGTGTTCCGGTTCGATCACGACGGCGCGGTCTTGACCGCCCGAACGTAAGGGGTCGCCATGCAATGCCTCGTACTCGCCGGCGGTCTCGGAACCAGGATGGGCCGCCGAACGGCCGACCGGCCGAAGGCCATGCTGCCGGTGGCCGGCCAGCCGTTCATTCGCCACCAACTGCGTCTGCTATGGGAACGAGGCGTCGACGACATCGTGATCTGCATCGGCTACCGCGGTGAGATCATCGAGGACGAAGTTGCCCGGAACTGCCCGGACGGCATGTCGGTGCGCTGCAGCAGCGATGGCGACAGACTGCTCGGAACTGCGGGCGCCGTGCGCCTTGCCGTCGAGAACGGATTGGCCGCAGACCGATTCATGGTGCTCTACGGCGATAGCTACCTGCGCGTCGACTATGCCGACGTATGGAGATCATTCGATGGTTCGAAGCACCACGGCTTGATGACGGTCTGGCGCAACGACGACACACTCGAAACGAGCAACGCAAGTGTGCGGGATGGCCGAGTTGTCGGCTACCACAAAGGGACGGACGGCACGCGCCATCCCCGCCTGAACTACATCGACTACGGCCTCGGCATTCTCACGGCCGACGCCGTGCTGTCGCTCGTTCCGACCGAGGCTCCGCACGACCTCGCAACGCTGTACGAAACGCTGGCAACCCGTGGTCAGCTGCAGGCCTACGAGGTGGACCATCGATTCCACGAGATCGGCTCGGAGTCCGGGCTCGCCGAGCTCGACCACCTCCTCACCATTGCGTTGCATCGATGACTCTCATAGCCCCGGACCGAACCGGAGACGCCAACAACGAGCTGTGGTTGGAGGTGCCGGCGATCGACGTGGCGGACCCACAGGTCTCGATCGTCATCCCGGCACTGAACGAGGAACTGACGATCACCGACTTCGTCGACTGGTGTCACGAGGGGCTACGCAACGCCGGTGTTGTCGGGGAGATCTTGATCGTCGACAGTTCGACGGATCGCACCGCGGAACTGGCAATCGAGGCCGGAGCACGCGTGCTGCACGCACCAAAGCGCGGGCTCGGTCGCGCCTACATCGATGCCCTGCCGTTCGTCCGTGGAGCGTGGATCGTGATGGGGGATGCCGACTGCACCTACGACTTCCGCCAATTGGGCACCTTCGTCGAGGCGTTCCGCGCGGGCAACGAGTTCGTCATGGGATCGCGATGGAAGGGCACGATCGAGCCGGGCTCGATGCCCCCGCATCACCGCTACTTCGGCACGCCCGTGACGACTTGGATCCTCAACCGTCTGTATGCCGCCAAGTTCTCCGACATCCATTGCGGAATGCGCGGGATCACCAAGGATGCGCTGACGCGCATGGGGCTGCAGTCGCAATCGTGGGAGTACGCATCGGAGATGGTGCTGAAGAGCGTCCACATGAGGCTGCGCACGGCCGAAGTGCCGGTGAGCTTCCTGAAGGATCGCGACGGTCGCCTCAGCCACCACAAGCGCGAAGGTTGGTTCTCACCATTCAAGGCAGCGTGGATCAACCTGCGGGCGATGTTCGTCTACGGGGTCGACTTCTTCACGTTCGTCCCCGGTGTGCTGATGCTGTACATCGGCTTGATGCTGACCCTTCCGGTCACCGTGGGCAAGATCAAGCTCGGCTCGATCACTCTGTCGCTGTACTGGCAGCTCCTCGGCGTCACGTTCGGCACCCTCGGGCTCGTGAGCCTTGGCGCGGCAGCAGTGGCCAAGGTTCTGTTCGACTACACGGGCGTGCAGCGAAGAAGGTGGCTCTCGATCTTGCGCTACACGCGAACGGTTTGGATCTGCGCGCTGCTCTTCGTCGATGGCGTGGCCTGCGCCCTGCCGCTGGTTCGCACCTACATCCAGAACGGCTACACGTTGCCGTCGAAGCTCGAACGCAACTCATATCTTGCCGTGACAGGCCTGTTCTGCATCATCGCCTCGGTCATCATCTTCATCTTCACGCTGCTGGTTCACGCTGCTGCACTTGCGAGTCGATACGCGCCTTTGGACGACCGTTCGTGACCGCCACCTTTTCGGAGAAGTTCATCGCTGAGACGGTGTCGGTGCTCACCGAGATCGAGCCCGATCAGATCGAAGCCCTCGCCCGTGGTTTGGCCAGCGTGCGCGATGGCGGTGGGCGATTGTTCATCCTCGGAGTCGGCGGTTCCGCCGGCCACGCCAGCCACGCAGTGAACGACTTTCGCAAGATCTGCAACTTCGAGGCCTACGCGCCCACCGACAACGTTTCCGAGCTGACCGCTCGGATCAACGATGATGGTTGGGAGAGCTCGTTCAGCAACTGGCTGATCGGCTCGCGGTTGCAGGCCCGAGACGCGATCCTGATCTTCTCGGTAGGTGGCGGCAACGCTGCCAATGGCGTGTCGGTCAACAT
>DATAJN010000356.1:0-2881 GCA_036262105.1 Ilumatobacteraceae bacterium | reverse complement strand
CCATAGAGCTGCACGTACTGAAACGCTCGATCGATCTCGATCTTGGTTTCGTCGAGCTTGGCCGCCCAGGTGGCCTGTTTGCCGCGCAGGGGAAGCGACTGCAGCACACGTTCGGTCTTCTCGGCCATCATCTTCGCCCGCTGCAACTGTTTCTTCACCCTGCCCCGCGCCGGGAACTGCCATTCGGGAACGACGATCGGTTGACCTTCGGCGTCGTACAACGGATGCTCGGTGAACCAAGCCCGCACGTTGTCGACCAGCGTCTTGTATCGCAACGGATTGATCCCGCCGCTGGCGACCTGCGTGATACGTGGCGCCGCCTCAGGGCCGAGCGCAGCGACAGCGATGATCGCGGCGACGACGATGTCGACGGGGATGACGTCGACGGTGCCTTCGGGGACTCCGGGGAACTCTTTGAGCAGGCCTCGTGCGTAGCTGAGGATCACGGGCTCGGCCATGCGAAAACCACGTATCCATCCGGGAAAGGGTTCGGCGAGAGCCGACTCGATGATCGATGGTCGCACGATCGACACCGGTACGTTGCCCTTGACCTCGGTCAGGGCTTGCTCACCGAGGGCTTTCGTGTAGGCGTACGCATCGGGCCAACCGACACTTGCCGCGCGTGCCCGACCTGCCTCGATGAGTTGGTCCTTGACCCAGTCCTCGCGAACGCTCTCGGTCTTGGCGGCCAGTGCCGGCGCACCGGCTGCGCCGAGCTCCTTGCGGGCCTCACTGCGGAAGTGGACGAGCTTGTCGGGCTGGCGGCTCATGGCGTCGGTGTCGCTGCGCAGCCGCCGCGCCGCACTCACCTCTTTGCGCCAGTCGAGACCGAGATCGAACGGTCCCTCGCTGACGAGCTCTTCTGGCGCGTTGCCGCGGCGGTTGCCGGCGACGTAGCAGGTGCTGACGGCGACGAGATGGGGCGCCACGCCAAGTTCGTTCAGCGTTGCCGCGATGCGAGTCGGGCCGAGCAGGTTGATCTCGACGGCGGAATCGAGCGGCGAGTCGAAGGCGACGGCCGCGGCCGAGTGGATGACGATGTCGCAATCGGCGAAGATCGCCCTGTCGCCGGCATCGAGGCCGAGGCCATCGCTCGTCACGTCGCCGCTGATGGTCACGACTCGACGAGCGACCATGGCCTCGAACGCCTCGTCGGTGCCGGCCAACTCGCCGCGCAAACGGTCGAAGGCGTCGTTCTTGAAGATCTCCCGGCGCACCCGCTCGGCAACGCTGTGGCGCTTGCTCGGCCGCACCAGCAACACCAGCTCGCAGTCTGGAACGGCCCTGAGCAGGCGTTCGACGAGCGCAGTACCGACGAAACCGGTGCTTCCGGTGATGGCGATGCGCTTGTTGGCAAGGTTCTGGCGGATCATTCAAGCAATGTTCTAGCACAGTCGTCTACCATTTGGTAGAGAAAGCTATGAAGACACCGACCCGCGACCGCATCCTCGACGCCGCAACGAACCTGTTCGGCACACGCGGCGTCGATGCCGTGTCGCTCGACGTGATCGCCACCGAGGTCGGCGTCGCCAAGCAGACGCTGCTCTACTGGTTCCCGAGCAAGGACGATCTCGTACAGGCCGTGCTCGTTGCCGCGGCCCACGAGTTGTCCGTGATGATCGACGCCGCGGTCCGTGCCGCCAACGACGATCCGCTCGATCGCATCGAGGCCGTGATCCGCGCCGTGTTCCGGCCCGCCGTGCGCCGTCCGGCACTCTTGGGACTCGTTCGTGAAGTCAGCCGTTTGCCGACAGCGACGGCGGACCGGTTGTCTGCCGATCTGAGCCCGCTCGTCGATCGCGCAGTCGCCTTCCTCCAACACGAAATGGACGAAGGAAGGCTGCGCCGCGCCGATCCGCGCCTCGTGGCGTCGCTGTGTTACGCAACGGTCACCGGCATCGCCACCGAGCCCGAGGCATTGCGAGTTGTCGGTTGGCAGCCATCTGCCGCAGGACTGCGCCAGCTACGAGGCGAGCTCCTTGCCTTCCTGCGCGCCGCACTCGCGCCCTGACCCTTCGAACCTTGTCGCTGCCGGGTTGTAGAGCGACGTCGGAGCGACAAAGTTTGGCGCAGGAGGTGAGATCAGTGAGCGGTGTTGCGTCGCTGGCGGCCGTGACGTTCGATTGCCAGACGCACCAACTCGTCGATGAGCTCGGGGTACGACATGCCGCTGGCGATCCACAGCTTCGGATACATCGAGATCGGCGTGAAGCCGGGCATCGTGTTGACCTCGTTGCACAAGAACCCGCGTCCGTCCGTCTCCAGGAAGAAGTCGACACGCGCCAGGCCTTCGCAGCGCAGCACCTTGAAGACCTGCAAAGCCATTGCCCGTACAGCGTCGGTCTGCTCGGCCGTGAGCGCCGCGGGCACGATCGCCTGCGAGCCTTCGTCGAGGTACTTGTCGGCATAGTCGTAGAACTCGGCGCCCGGCACGATCTCGCCGGGCAGGCTGGCCCGTGGTTCGAGGTTGCCGAGCACGCCCACCTCGATCTCGCGCCCGACGATCGCTTCTTCGATCACCACCCACTCGTCGTAGGTGAGTGCTGCGTCGATCGCGTTGCGCACGGCTTCGACCGTCTTTGCCTTTGACACACCGACCGACGAGCCCATGTTGGCGGGTTTCACGAACAGGGGCAGGCCGAGTTGCTCGGCCAGCTCGGCCGGCAGACCAGGGGTGATCTCGTGCGCTCGGAAGGCCCGGTAGTCGGCCTGGGCAATTCCATTGACGGCCAGCACCTGCTTGGCCATCGCCTTGTCCATGGCCAGCGCCGAGCCGAGCACGCCGGATCAACGACGCTACCGAGCAGGCTCGATCCCGCCGGTGCCACGACCGTGCCCACCGCGGTCATCGCCGACACCACAAGCACGGTGGTCATGCCCC
>DATAJN010000355.1:0-5358 GCA_036262105.1 Ilumatobacteraceae bacterium | reverse complement strand
TAGGCGAAGAGCATCTCCTTCTGCGGGTCCGACAACTCCGAGTCGCCTCGCAAGAACCGTTGGGCGAGGTTCATCAGCACGGCTCCCTTTTCCGGGAAGCGCATCACCAGGTCACGCATGCGCGCGTGCTGCGGCATCGATAAGAGGTGGGCCATGCCACGCTCCGATCAGGCAGGCTTGTTGGTCTTCGGGCTGGAACCGAGCTTCTCGACGAAGCCCTTGGCCTTGTCGGCGACCTCGGTGACCTTGGCCTTGTTCTTCTCCGGGACCTTGTCCTCGACGACGTCGGCAACCTTGTCGATCGCCTTCTCCACCTCGTCATCGTGCTCGGCGACGAATTCCTTGGCCTTGTCGAAGATCCCCATGTGCTGACAGCCCTTCTGTTGTCCCGTCTGCACCGTACCCGACCCGGGTTGACGGCTTTCAGTCGACGGTTCCGCCTGCGAGCATCGGGAGATGACACGCGGTTCGGAGGCCATTCCCACTGACGCTGGATTCGCAATGCCCGCCGAGTGGGAACCGCACGCAGCCTGCCTGATGGCGTGGCCATCGCGGTCCGAATTGTGGGTCGATCGACTTGTCGATGCCCAGCGCGACTATGCAGCCGTCGCGAGGGCAATTGCGGTCTACGAACCGGTCGTGATGGTCTGCAACCCAGGCCACGCTGCCGAAGTCCACGATCTGTGCGGATCAGGGACCATGCCGATCGAGATCCCGATCAACGACTCGTGGAGCCGCGACAACGGTCCCGCGTTCGTTCGCAATGCCGCCGGCGAGATGGCGCTGGTCGGGTTCGGCTTCAACGCCTGGGGCAATCGCTGGCATCCCTACGACGACGATGCGCGACTGCCCGGGCGACTCGCCGACCGGCTGGCGTTGCCGTTCTTCCAGGCTCCGTTCGTTCTGGAGGGCGGCTCGTTCTTCGTCGATGGCGAAGGCACCGCGATCACCACGGAACAGTGCTTGCTCAACCCCAACCGCAACCCGCAGTTGTCGCGCGCCGAGATCGAACAGGGCCTGAAGGACTACCTCGGAGCCTCGACGGTGATCTGGCTGCCGTTCGGGCACAGCCTCGACACCGGTCCGGCAGGCACCGACGGCCACGTCGACGGCGTCTTGCAGTACGCCTCGCCGGGTCGAGTGTTGCTGGAGGTCGTCTCCGACCCCACGTCACCCGAGTTCAGCCGCGGTCGGGCCAACCTCGAGCGGCTGATGGTGTCGCGTGACGCGGCCGGCCGCCAGTTCGAGATCGTGACCCTTGACCCTGGCCCGGCAGCGACGGTGTCGTACGCCAACCACTACCTCGCCAACGGCGCCGTCATCGTGCCCGTCGGAGGCGACGACGCCGATGATCCGGCGCTCGCCACGCTGCGCATGTTGCACCCCGACAGGGAGATCGTCGGTGTGCCGGGTAGGACGATTGCCTACGGCGGAGGTGGGCCCCATTGCATCACGCAACAGATACCCGAAGGCGTCACGATCCCTGGCTGACGGCGTGCCTCAGATGCGCCGACACCTCCCCACAGAAAGCGCCCGAGCGCTACTGTCAGTCGTCGAATTCCCGGTGGCGCTAGGTTTCCACGATGCTGACCGATGCGCTGCAAGGGTTGCTCAGCGACCACTTCCACGGGCCGGTCACGCTGGCGGCCGAGCCTGCTCGCGTCACCGGTGGGTTCTGGGCGTCGATCCACAAGTTCTCGATCGCTTCCTCGACGGGCGAGCTACCCGCGGGTTGGACCGGTCCACTGGTGCTGCGGGTGATGCCCGACCGATCGCGTGCCAAGCGGGAGAGCATCGTCCAGCGCGCCGTGGCCGCCAGCGGCTTCCCTGCGCCCGCTGTGCTACTGGACGGATACGACGAATCGCTCGGCGGCGCGTACATGGTGATGCCCTTCGCCGCGGGGAAGTCGCCACTGTCGGGCCTCGGACCAGGGTCGTTCCTCCGCGTCCCTCGGCTGTTGCGACGGCTTCCAGTCCAACTCGCCGAGGTCGCCGTCAGCCTGCACCGCGTCGATCCGGCGGGTGTTGCGTCGGCCCTCACCGAAGGCGGCTTTCCGGCCTCAGGTGACGGGGTCGAGCCGCGGCTGGCGGCAATCAGAGCCGCCGCTGGAACCCGTAGCCGCGGCTTCGATCGATTGCTCGACTGGTTCGCCGACCATCGCCCCGACCAGCCGACGTTGGTCGTGTCTCACGGCGACATCCATCCGTTCAACCTGCTCGTCGATAGCGACGGACGAGTCACCGTGCTCGACTGGACCAACGGCGATCTCATGCCTCGCGAGTACGACGTCGGCTTCACCGCCGGGCTGCTGCGGTGCGCGCCGTTCAGTGTCCCCAAGCTGGCACGACCCGTGTTCGATCGTCTCACGTCGAGGTTGGCCGATCGGTTCGTGTCGGCCTACGAACGGTCCTTCCCGGTCGACGCGGCGATGCTCGCATTCTTCGAGGCTCTGCAGTACGCACGATGCCTGGCCGAGGTAGCAACTGCGCGCAGCGGGCTGACCAACATCGTTGACGACAAGCATCCGTTCGAGCTGTCGGCGGCGGCAATGGCCCGTCGTCTCGCCGCGCTCACCGGCATCACGGTCATCCTTCCCGAGGCGATGTCGGCGGAAGCTCGACGCCGAAACCACGAACCGCCAGCTTGATGAGGACCTGTCCGGGTACGCGAAGGTCTTCGATCCGCCGGCGCGACAGGTCTTCGAGTTCGACCAGCCTCGCCGCGAGAGCAGCAGAGCCGTCGCGTCGGGCCTCGCTGAGGGCCAGTGCGTTGCGCCACACCTTGCGCCGCGACTCCGTCATGAATCGCTTTGTGGCCGCTTGGTTGAACGGCTTCAGCATGCGATCGAGGCGCGTGCGGTCGCCTGGCTTCTCGACACGCTGAAGTTCCACGTCCTCGGCGTCGACTCGCGAAGCGAGGATCGCGTCGATGCGCTCGTGGTCGATCCCGCGCCGCTTGACAACTGCTGGGTCGGCGAACTCTTCGTCGGTGATGGCGGCGAGCAGCGCCTGCGGAAGGTCGTAGTTGATGTGCGCGTTCATCCCGAGCAGTACGTGACGCAGCGGCGGCACCCGTCGATCGGCGGCCGATTCGAATGCGACTGCCCATGGCCCCGGCGGCTGCTCGCCGTGGTTCCACTGTTCGAGTGCGTCGAGGTACAGCCCGGCGAACACCACATCCCACCGCTCCACCCAGGCGGCGTCGAGAAAATGACCGGCGAGCAGGGCTTTGTGCACCGCCACGGTCGTACGTCGGTACGTCGCCAGAAAATGACGACGCGGATCGTCGTCGGCTTCCATCGGCGCGAGCAACGTGCCCATCCGTTCGAGTAGGGCCTCGATCGTGCCTGCCGCGCCATCCACGCCCGTCGAGTGTAGACGAGCAGTCGAATCGACAATATTCGACCTTTACATGAGGTCGAGGTGTCAGTGACCTGATCGCAGGTGATCGAGCTCTCTGTCGACATCGGCTTCGGTGACCGGGCCGCGAAGGTAGTCCCACAGACCCAGCAACATCGCCACACCCCAGCCGGCGATCATCCATGCCGGCCAGAAGTAGCCCTGCCCCGTCATTGCCCACACGCCGACGAGGAACGCGTTGATGATGACATAGGCGACGAACGTGCCCTGCAGGTTCCTTCGCTTCTCGATCCGCTTGCGTGCCGCGTCCCGGTCCTTGCTGCTCTCTAGTTCTTGTTCTCGTAGGTCACTCATCAAGACCCTCCCTTTCGTGGAGATCGATCCGCACCATCACCGTTGGTCCTTCGGTTTGATCCGCTGCCCGGCGGGCCCGCGGGAACTCCAGCAGATACGCCTCCAGCGCCTGCCTGACTTCTTCGGGTTGGTCGCGATCATTGACTGCTTGGGCAACGCCAGTCTCGTACCGTCCGGCCAGACGTATGTCGACTGGCATGGGCTCGATCATGTTTCGCCACCAACGTTTCCGCTGGGGCCAACCGACCAGTACCCAGACCCTCCCGCCTTCGCGGACGTACATCACCACCAGTTCTCGGCGCTCACCGGTGCGCCTTCCGCGGTAGCCGAGCACGGCCAGCCGCCTTCCCATTCGACGACCGAGCGGATCGCGCAGCAGCGGTCGTAAGAACGGATTGATGGCGTGGTTGGTCAGCCAGAAGCCGCGACGCTGTTCGTCGGCGACCACCAGTTGCCTTGTCACGGATCCAGCAGACACCAATCACGCGCCCCGGCACTAGGGCCTTCCGTCACGATCGGGAGGCTCAGGCCCGCTAGTCGTGGAGCAGCGAAGTCACCGGTGTGCCCAGCCACCCGGCCTCGCGGCGGGCCCAGTACTCGGTGCGCAGCTGGAGCGAGATCGGGCCCGCACCGTTGCCGTGTCGCAGGGCCGTGCCATCGACACTTCCCACCGGCATCACACCGCCGGCCGTCGTGCTGAGGAAGGCCTCGTCTGCCTCGCGCAGGTCCTGCGCGGTGAGGTCGGCCTCCTCGGCCTTGAAACCGAGGTCGCTCGCCAGCTCCAGCATCGTGCGTCGCGTGATGCCCTCGAGCACGTTTCCACGCGGCGTTCGCAGCACCTCGTCACGGACTACGAAGAGGTTGAAGCCGGGGCCTTCGGACAGGCGACCATCCGGGGTGCAGAGCACCGACGTGTCGCTGCCGCGATCGAGCCCCTCGAACAAGCCGCGCTGCAAGTCGAGCCAGTTGAAGTTCTTCATTCGTGGATCGACCGACTCGGGAGGGGTGCGCCGGTTGCCTGCGGCGATTGTCAGGTCGATGCCTTCCAACTGTCGTGCCGGTTGGATGATCCAGATGTACGGCATCGCGAACGCGATGAGCGTGTTCGTGCACAGCCGCGGGTCGCGCACAGTCGGCGACTGGAACTTGCCGCGCGTCGAGATCATCTGCACGTATGCGGCGTCGAGCCCGGTGCGGTTCACGCACTCGGCCAGGATGGACTTCAGCTCGTCGGGCGTCGCCGGCGGCGACAGGCGCGCCAACGAGCAGGAACGAAAGAAGCGGGCGATGTGGTCGTCGAGCCGGAAGAACCGACCAGACCAAACCGACACGGTGTCGTACACCGCATCGCCGCGTGTGAAGCCCGGGTCGAGCAGAGGGACGGTCGCCTCGCCGAGCGGACCATAGGAGCCGTTGGTGTAAGCGATGCCGTCGGCCGGTGATGCCATCGACTCCGAGCGTAGTCCGGCCGCGCCTAGCCTCCGGCAATGAACACCCTTACAACCGCCGCACCGATCACCCTTGCGATCGACATCGGTGGAAGTGGTCTGAAGGCGCTGACACTCGACGCCAATGGCAAGGCGCTCACCGAGCGGTTGCGCGTGCCGACGCCCTATCCGCTTCCACCAACACGACTCGTCGAGC
>DATAJN010000354.1:0-3770 GCA_036262105.1 Ilumatobacteraceae bacterium | reverse complement strand
GGGGAGCCGAGTCGCTGTCGGCACTCTTGAACGCGCCCTTGATCTTGTTCATGTCCTTCAGGTCGGCGAGCTCACCACCCGACTCCTTGAAACCGGTGAGCGACCCGAAGAAAGCCACCGCGGCACCGATAAATGTGAGGTACGCACCGATGCCTCTGCCAAGGCCAGTCACACCGCTGTAACTGGGGTGGATCAGGTAGATGAGCACGAGCAACGTGGCGAGTGCGGTGGCCGCCAGAAAGATCATCGGCCACGGCAGTGAGCCGGGTTTCATGGTGCCCATCGCCATGAGGACGGTGAGGATGCCGACAATGACGACCAAGAGCCACGGAAGGGTCCCCCGGAAGAAGAAATCAGAGCCCGAGAGGTTGTAGCTGTCGCAGATCGACGATCCACCGCAATCGATATTCGTCCAATCGAGGAAGTAGCCGATCAGTACCGCGACGGCACCGCCAATCTTCAACCAGTCGGATGTCTTGAACTTGCTCAGATCCACAGTTGCCTCCAATAAGAACGAACTCAGCCAACGCGCACCGTACACCTTGTTAAGACCCTGATCGTGTAATACCCGTCATCGCGTACTGTCGGCACCATGCCCACCGCGTTGCTCTCCGTGTACGACAAGACCGGCATCGTCGAGCTCGCCGAAGGCCTGCATGAGCTGGGCTGGCGCATCATCAGCAGTGGCGGCACGGCCAAGGTGATCTCTCAGGCTGGCACGCCGGTAACCGATCTCGCCGACCTCACGGGTGTGCCGGCCATCCTGGATCACCGTGTCGTCACCCTCCACCCGAAGATCCATGGCGGACTGCTGGCCGATCCGACCAAGACGGAACACCGTGCCGACATGGCCGAGCACGGGATCGAGCCGATCGATCTCGTGGTGTGCAACCTGTACCCGTTTGCCAGTGATCCGAGCATCGAGCTGATCGACATCGGAGGCCCGGCCATGGTGCGCGCCGCGGCGAAGAACCATCAATTCGTCGCTGTCATCGTCGAACCTGCTGACTACACCGCGGTACTTGCCGAACTCCGCGCCGAAGGTGAGATCAGCGCGGCCACGAAGCTACGTCTGGCGCGTGATGCGTTTGCGCGAATCGCCGCGTACGACGCACAGATCGCCTCATGGTTCGACGACGCGGTGCTCCCCGACAACATGCACCTGTCGTTGACCAAGGCGCAGACGTTGCGGTACGGCGAGAACCCGCATCAGTCGGGAGCGCGCTACAGGGTCGAGGGTCGGCGCAGTTGGTGGGACGACGCCGTGCAGCTCGGTGGCAAGGAGATGAGCTACCTCAACCTGTTCGACACCGAGGCTGCGTGGCGGTTGGTCCATCGATTCGATCGACCCGCCTGTGTGATCGTCAAGCATGCCAACCCGTGCGGCGTGGCAGTTCGCGATGACATCACGGTGGCGTACATCGCCGCTAACGCGTGCGACCCGGTGAGTGCGTTCGGGGGCATCGTGGCCCTCAATCGAGCCGTGCCTGCGGCACTTGCGGAAGCATTGGCGGCGGTGTTCACCGAGGTGATCGTTGCCCCCTCCTTCGACGACGAGGCTGTGACGATCCTCGCCGAGAAGAAGAACCTGCGTGTGCTCGCCGGCCCACCTCCGTACGGAACCGCTCTCGACCTGCGCTCGATCGACGGAGGGCTGTTGGTGCAAGAAGTCGACACGATCGAGCTCGACCCCTCGACGTGGCGAGTGGTCACAGACGTCGCACCAACGGAAGCTCAATGGGACGAGTTGCGGTTCGCGTGGCAGGTGTGTGCCGCGGTGAGCAGCAATGCCATCGTCTACGCGAAGGATCTCCAAGCTGTTGGGATAGGAGCCGGACAACAGAACCGGGTCGACTCAGCACGTATCGCCGCCGAGCGCGCCGCTGGTCGAGCGCGAGGAGGAGTGTGCGCAAGCGACGCCTTCTTTCCGTTCCGAGACGGACTCGATGTGGCGATTGCGGCTGGCGTCGTCGCCGTGATCCAACCCGGCGGCAGCGTGCGCGACGCCGAGGTCGTCGCCGCCGCCGACGAGCACGGAGTTGCCATGGTGTTCACGGGGGAGCGCCACTTCCGGCACTGAACGCGTTCCGCGGTGGCCGATCGACGATACTGGTCACCCGATGAGTACCCGGACGGCGAGCCACGCGCGGACCTCCTTCGTCGCGCCGAAGCGGCAGCTCAACCGGGTGCCATACCTGCCGGGCCTCGACGGCATGCGCGCTTTTGCGGTGGTGGCGGTGATGATCTACCACGCCAATCACACATGGTTGGGTGGCGGCTTCCTAGGCGTCGAGGTGTTCTTCGTGATCAGTGGTTACCTGATCACTCTGCTGTTGATCGGCGAGCACGAACGCACCGGCCGTGTCTCACTGAGCAAGTTCTGGATGCGCCGCGCGCGGCGACTGTTGCCGGCCGTGCTGACCATGATGAGCGCGCTGGCCGTATACATGGCCTTGTTCAAGCGCCAGCCGCAGGGGCGAACGCGCGGCGACTTCGTTGCCGGCCTCTTCTACAGCAGCAACTGGTACCAGATCTTCGTTGGTCAGGGATACACAGCCAACGAAGCTTTCGTTCCTCTGAGGCATCTGTGGTCGCTCGCCGTGGAGGAGCAGTTCTACTTGATCTGGCCGTTGGTGATGGTTGCCATCCTGCGGCTGGGCCGCAACCGCCTGCCGCGGGTCGCTCTGTGGCTGTTCGGCATCAGCGCCTGGATCGCGTTCATGGTCGGGTTGCTGTTCGCCAATGGCGACGTGGCAACGACGTGCGCACCTGACGCGATGAACGGTTACTGGAAGCTCTTCGGTCGTTGCATCAGCGTCAACGAGACGTTGTATCTCGGTACGTTCGCTCGCGCCGGTGGGCTGTTGCTCGGAGCCGCGTTCGCCATGGTCTGGAGGCCAATGGCATTGCTCCGCGGCCGAGTGCGCGACAAGAGCCGTCAACTCGATCTGCTGGCGCTCGGCGGCCTTGCCGCGCTCGGGTACCTGATGTGGAAGCTCACGTTGTCGGGCGACGGGCGCCAGACCGGTATCCGCTTCAACCCGTGGCTCTTCCGTGGTGGCTTCTTCCTCACCGGTCTGGCGACGTTGATGGTGATCGCTGCCGTCACGCACCAGCGGGCCTTGATGGGCAGACTGCTCGGCAATCCTGTGTTCAATTGGGTCGGCACGCGCAGCTACGGCATGTACCTCTACCACTGGCCGATCTATCAGATCATTCGCGGTCAGGCAGGTGTGATGATGACTGCCAGGCAGTGGGTGCTGGCGATGTGCCTGACGCTGCCCATCACCGAGGCCAGTTATCGCTACATCGAAACGCCCATCCGGCAGGGCCGCCTCGGCGAGTGGATGCGCGGCGAGCGGCGCCCGCGCACTTCGGCCGCGTACAAGCGGCGGCAACGTCTCGCCGCGTTCGGCGTTGCCAGCGCTGCGTTGGTCGGCTTTGCGGGGGTCAGCATCGCCATGGCCGGCAACCGCTGTGTCGGCCAGATCGAATGCGACAGCCAGGCGGGCCGGGCAATCGATGCGACGACACTCCCGGTCGGCACCGACGTCGCCGCATCGCTGGCGCCTTCCTCGGTCGCCGTCTCCGTCGACCCGGCTGCCACCGCGGCGCCGGGTCAGACACTGCCTCCGCCTCCGCAATCGACGGCACCACCGACGACGGTGCTGCAAGACGTGCCGATCTTCGCTGTCGGAGAATCGGTGATGCTCGGTGCCAAGCCCGTACTCGAAGCTCGTGGGATCAAGACGGTCGCCGAGGTCTCCAAA
>DATAJN010000353.1:0-11963 GCA_036262105.1 Ilumatobacteraceae bacterium | reverse complement strand
GGCTCCGGGGTCAGCGCCTGCATGAACGTTCTGGCGATGGAGCACGCGGGGATGGGAATTCCGCGGCTCTACGTCGCCAGCTGGTCGGGTTGGTCCGCCGATCCGAACCGTGAGGCCGCAACCGGTGACTGACCAGTCGCTCGACGAAGCAGCCGATCACTTACCCGACGACGCTCTCGACGTTCTGCACGAGTTACGCAGGCGACGCAAGCGGCATCGTCTCGGCAACATCGAGTGGTTCGACGCCGCGTACCGCGTGTACCTCGTCGCCCTCTTCGGCGGCGGCACCGTGTTGTGGATCAGCAGCTCCATCCGCGACTCCACGGTCTCCGACTCGGCGGTCGCCGATGTTGCCAGGAACGGTCCGGCCCTGATCGGCATGATCACGGCCCTGGCGTTCCTCGCGGCGCTGCGCAGCGGAGCGCAAGGCGGGCCGCTCGCTCTCGAGGCGCCCGATGTTGCCTACGTCATGCTCTCGCCCGTCGATCGCACGAAGGCATTGCTGCGACCCGTCACCCAGCGCGTGCGTAGCGCCGCGTACCTGGCCGCCACGTTCGGAGCCATCATCGGCCAACTGGCAGGACGGCGTCTGCCTGGTACGCCCGTTGCCTGGGCAGCGAGCGGAGCACTGTTCGGCATGACCACCGCCTTGCTGTGGGCCGGTACCGCGCTCGTGGCCCACGCCATTCGGCTGCCGCTGTGGATCGCGACGACGATCGGGCTGGCCGGGGTTGCTTGGCAAAGCGCCGCGCTCGCCTGGCACATCCCCGGCCCCGCCAACACTGCCGGCAGCCTTGCCATGTGGGGCTGGCGGCAGCACCCCATCGATCTCGCCGCACCACTGGTGGCAGTGATCGTGCTGATCTGCGGAGTCAGCGTGCTGCAACTGACATCACTCGATGCTCTGGCTCGGCGCAGCAGCCTGGTCGCCCAGTTGCGTTTCGCGGTCACCATGCAAGATCTGCGCACCGTCATCTTGTTGCGCCGCCAACTGAACCAGGAAGAGACCCGGGGCACGCCATGGGTGAGGGTGCCCCGGTGGGTCAAACCTCCGATCCCTCGTCGCGGCATGGCCAGCATGTCGCGCTTCCCGGCAACCAGGTTGGTGCGCATGGCCGCCTTCGCAGCGATGGCGGGGGTGTTCCAGGCGATGGTCGTGCGCGGCACCACACCAGCATTGATCGGCACCGCGCTCATGCTGTTCCTGCTCGGTCTCGAGGCCATGGAACCCCTGTCGCAGGAAGTCGACCAGCCCGACCGCACCGACAGCTTGCCGATCGAACGCGGTGAGTTGCTGGCGCGTCATCTCATCGCTCCGGCCGTTGCCTTGATCCCGTTCGCAGTCGTCAGCGCCGCGGCCGCGGTCGCCGTCTTGGGCACGCGGGCCATCGAACCGGCTGCCATCCTGGCCCTGCCGACCGTGCTCGCCGGCGCATCCGGTGGCGTTGTCAGCATCGTCCGCGACACGCCCGACCCCACCAAGAGCACGCAGGCATTTGTTCCCCCGGAGATGGCCGGGATCTCGAGCGCCTTCCGCGTCGGCTTGCCCATCGTCGTCAGCGCGCTCGCAGCGTGCACGGTGCTGCTCGTGCGGCACGCTGCGACATTGCACACTTCGATAGTCGGCGGGGCGATACGGGGCGCGGTCGGCGCCTGCCTGCTGGTCTCCTTCATCGCCTTCTGGGTTCTCCGGCGTGATCGCTGGCGGCGCAAGTTCCGTCAGTTCATGTCCGACGGCCAGTCCTACACCAAGCAGCGGAGCACCGCATGACCGAACTGGCGACTCGCCAACTCACCAAGACCTACGGCGATCGACCGGCGCTCGAACCGTTGACCCTGAAGATCGACAGCGGAGCCAAGGTCGCCCTCGTCGGGCACAACGGCAGCGGCAAGACGACCCTGATGAAGATGGCCGCAGGCTTGCTCGACCCAAGCGACGGGTCGGTGAAGATCGGTCGCCACGACGCCGGCAGTCAGCAGGCTCGACGACTGTTGTCGTGGCTCAGCGATACCCCGACGTTCTACGACGATCTCTCGCTCTGGGAGCACCTCGAGTTCGTCGCCCGGCTGCACGGCGTTGTCGACTGGCAGCAGCGTGCCGAAGAACTGATCGACGAGATCGGGCTCACCGCGCGGCGCGACGACATCCCCACCACCTTCAGCCGCGGTTTGCGCCAGAAGGCTGCGATCACGCTCGCGTTCATCCGCCCGTTCAACCTGATGCTTGTCGACGAGCCGTTCGTGGGCCTCGATGAACCCGGCAAGCAGGCACTTCTCGCCTTGTTCGAGTCGGCATCACGGCGCGGCGCGACGCTGGTGATCGCCACGCACGACTTGACCTTCGTCAAGCAGGTCGGCCGGTTGCTGGCTCTGCGCGACGGCGAACTGGTCTACGACGGCGCCCCCGCCGACACCGACGTGCACGCCCTCGTCTTGCCCAGCTGAGACGCTATCGAGAAAAGTCGAGTCGAGCCATCGCCTGCGTGATTCGCTGAGGCCGTCGCGGACACTACGCTCTCGCTCCATGCAGGAATTCGAATCGATCAGCGCCTCGTCCTACGACCCGTCGGCTCTCGCCACGAAGCTCACCGCCAAGGCCGCGGAGGGGTGGAAGGTCGTTGCCATCGTCCCCACAGGCGGCGATGTCACCGCCTACGTGTCCCGAGAGAGCGACGCTGCCGCTGAGCCGAACGAGGCCGTCGAGGTGGTCGAGAGCGAAGCGGTCGAGGTGGAGCCCGTCGCTGCCGACGAGGAAACGCCTGAACCCGAGCCGGAGAAGATCGAAGAAGAGAGCCAGCCAGCTGTCAGCGAGCCATCGGGTTGGGCAGTTGCCCCCGAGCCTGCCGCACCTGCATCAGAGCCGTCGGTACCGGCGGCCGCTGTCATACCGAGCTACCAGCCCGCCATCACACCGACGCCCGCCACCAGTCCCTCAGCGATGGGT
This sequence comes from Ilumatobacteraceae bacterium, assembly GCA_036262105.1. Classification (GTDB taxonomy): domain Bacteria; phylum Actinomycetota; class Acidimicrobiia; order Acidimicrobiales; family Ilumatobacteraceae; genus JAENVT01. Next base: position 9,019 of record DATAJN010000353.1, on the reverse strand, counting down.
CCGTCTGCAGTCAGTCCGGCGGCCGCCGCTCCGGCGGCGAGCGTGGCTCCTGCAGCACCAACGCCGGCTGTGCCCGCCGGCTGGTACGCCGATCCGGCCGGACGATTCGAATTGCGCTACTGGGATGGCACGACGTGGACCGAGCACGTGTCACGTACCGGCCAGCAGTTCACGGATCCGCCCGTCGCCTGAGCCCACTGGTCTTCGGCAACACCCGGCGGTTGCCGGGCACTGCCGAACTTCGGTGAACCCTCACTAGCCTCGACTCGAATGCGCGCAACATCCGTCGGCCATGCCGGCATCCTGATCGACACCGTTGACGGCTCGATCCTGTGCGATCCGTGGTTCCTCCCTGCTTTCTTCGGATCGTGGTTCGTGTTCCCGCGCAACGACCAACTCCCGGCCGAGCTGATGGAGCGTATCGAGCATCCGACCTATCTGTACGTCTCGCACCTCCACGCCGACCACCTCGACGAGGCGTGGCTCACCGCACATCTCGATCGCAGCACCCGCGTGCTGATCCCCGGGTATCCAACGCGCGAGTTGGAACGCAAGATCCGATCACTCGGCTTCGAGAACGTCATCCGCACCAACGATGGTGAGGAGCTCGCCCTCGGCCCGAACCTGCGCATCGCCATCCACGTCGAGACGAGCATCACCGACGGCCCCGGAGGCGACTCGACTCTGGTCGTCAGTGATGGCACGGCACGGCTCGTCAATCAGAACGATTGCCGCACCGACGACCTCGACGCGCTGCGCGCCCATGGCCCGGTAGACCTCCACTGGCTGCAGTACAGCGGGGCGATCTGGTATCCGATGGTCTACGAGGAGCCACTGCCACGTATGCGCGAGCTCGTCGACGCCAAGGTCACCAGCCAGTTCGCCAGGGCCATGCGGTACGTCGAGTCGATCGGTGCCCGGGCGGTGGTTCCCAGCGCCGGCCCGCCGGCCTTTCTCGACCCCGAGCTCTTCCGTTTCAACGTGATCACTGGCGACGAGTTGAGCATCTTCCCCGACCAGCGCAGCTTTCTCAGTCGTCTGGCCACCGCCGGCCACACTGGAATACTGGCCATCCCCGGCACAGCCATCGACGTCACCACCGACGCGATCACGGTCACGCATCCGATGACCGACGAATCGGTTGCCGAGATCTTCGAGCACAAGGCCGACTACCTCCGCCGCTACCAAGCCGACTGGATGCCCTGGCTCGCCGACATGCATCGCAGCTGGAAGCAGCCGAGCACCGACCTCCTGGCGACGCTGAAGGCATGGTGGGAGCCGTTGCTGGAGATGGCTCCCACACTCCGCAACGCCATCGGCGATCGCTGCCTGCTGCGTGCGGGCGATCTCGACGTGATCATCGACTTCCCCTTCGGCGAAGTGCGCGAGTACATCGGCGAGGACTACGGCTTTCGCTTCGAGATCCAGCGTGAGCTGGTCGAAACGGTCGTCGCTCAGGAGGCGGTCGATTGGAGCAACGCCCTGTTCCTGTCGTGCCGGTTCCGGGCTTGGCGTGCGGGCTCCTTCAACGAGTACCTCTACAACTTCTTCAAGTCACTCTCGCTCGAGCGCATGCGTCGCGCCGAGGCTGAGGCGATGCGCCGCCTCGACCCGAACCGCGACGATCTGGCCAGCGAAGAGATCCGAGTCGGCGACTACATCGTCCAACGGCTGTGCCCCCATCGCCTGGCCGATCTGAGCGTTTTCGGCGAGATCGACGACGACCAGTTCGTGTGCACGCTGCACGGCTGGCGATTCGACCTGGAAACAGGACGCTGCTTCACTGCCGATGACCGCAAACTGCGAATCCGGCGGGCCACTGACTGACCCAAACGACGGCTCAAGTTCGCAGCCGCGCATGCCGATACATCGACATGGCAAAGATGCGCCATTTCGTGGCGACCACCGATTGGGCCAAGGTGCTCGACCGGTGGCTCGCGTTGGTTGGGGTCGAAGCTGACCAACAGCTGGACCTGAGGATCGTCGATGCCGCCGCCGAGGTGGTGGAGACGTTGCACCGCCGCCGGCGCGGGCTGCGCGGTGCTCTGCGCCGATTGGGTAACACCCTCGGTGACCTCGGCTGGCCGCTCGAGCACCTCAACGCGTGGCTCGCCGCGCTGTCAGCCCTCGCGAGTCGCTCGCGACGCGCCGAGTTGCGCTCGTTCGAGTCGGTCTCTGCCCTCACCGAGGGTTGGGCGGAACGATACGTACGTGGCGCTCACGCCGGCGTCTGCTTCGACGACGTCACCGGTCTCGGCACACCAACGGTGCTGCGCATGCGCCTCAAGGAGGTGTACCAGCACTGCCGGGCGTTCGGCATAACGCCCACCGATGCCTACTGCTTCATCGTCGTCGATTGCGACACCGAAGACCTCGCGCCGTTCGAACGCGACGCCGTGATGGTGACGACCGCCGGTGTGGTCGCCGACGTGTTCCACAAGGGCGAGACCCTGATCCGTCACCGCGGCCGGGTGATCGTGCTGGCCAGCAAGTCGGAGTCGACTCGTCACCGTGCCGCAGTGCTGGCCCGAGCCCTGCGTGATGCCCCCATCACCCGAGCCGTCGAGCCGATGGTGTGGGACGACGAGCTACCAGCATCGACGATCGATCTCGACCGTCACCTTCGCGAACTGGTCGGCTGACCCTCGCTCAGCTGTGCACCCACACGATGATGTGGAGTGGCATCAGGTTCTGATCCCAGATGAAGTCCATCGCCCCTGTGCTGAGCCGCACGCAGCCGTGCGATGCCGGATGGTTCGGCACGCTGGTCATGCCGTGCACGGCGATGCCGCCGACGAAGTACTTCGGCCGGTAGATCTCGCCGAGGTCGCCCTCCCACCAACCCTCCGGTCGTTCGCGGGTGGTGTGGAAGAGACCCTCGGGCGTGACCGCATCGCCCGTTTCGATCTTGGTCGGATCGTTCTTGTTGGGGGCCGAGTAGGGGATGCCGCTGCCGGTCGAGGTGTTGAAGGTCCAGACCGTCTTGCCACCCTGGACGATGAACAGCAACTGCTTGGCCTTGTCGACCTCGACGAGCGTGCCGGTGTCAGCAGCGCCGTGCGCCTTTTCGACGAAGTTGGACATGTAGTCGGCGGTGCTCTGATCGACCAACCCACTTGGCGGCAGACCGATGTACTTCTGGAACGCCATCACGGCCTGCTTGGTGGTGAAGCCGTAGGTGCCATCGGCTCCGCCGTTCCAGAACCCGAGCTGCAGCAACCTGGCCTGCACGAGGGCGGTGGCCGCACCGCTGTGCCCACCGACCGCCTCGAGCGGCTGCTCTGCCGGGCCAACGACTTCGACGTTGGGCGGTAGCGGTTGCGTGGTGGTTGTCGTCGGAGCTTCGGTCGTGGTGGTTGGTGCTTCGGTCGTGGTGGTTGGTGCTTCGGTCGTGGTGGTTGGTGCCTCGGTCGTGGTCGTCACGGCAGTGGTGGCCGTCGTGGTGGAGGCCTCTAGCGACGATGATGCCGGAAGGCCCGACAGCGTGATCGGTGGGGGAATGGTCTGGGCGGCCGCGGACGAGTTGTGCGAACACGAGGAGAGTGCCAGCGCGGCCACGGGAAGAAGGAGCAGCACGGATTGGGGTGCAACTCGCAGATTCATCGCCTCAGCAATTTAGCCGATCAATGGCTCAGAACGACGGCAACTCGAACCACACCGTGAGGGCGTACTTCACACCATCGACGAGGCGGGCGGTTTCATGCGGATGAGTGACCAACGACGGCCACACCAGCATCTCCCCGACGCCGATCGCCGAGTTGTCGAAAAGCTGCCGTGGAAACACCAGCTCGGCCCCGGTGTAACCGGCGTTGAGCTTGATCGAGCCGGAGACCTGGGCGACGTCATGATGGATGCGGAGCGACTCCTGCTCCCCCGGGGCGTAACGGATGACGAACGCATCGCGCAGGCCGTAGTAGTCGACGTACGGCCACACCGTGCGCAGCCGCGGCCAGATGCGCAACCCGAAGTCCTCCTGCACAACCTCGAACAACCGCGGGCTGATCACGGCCAGCGACACCTCGTGACCAGGGACGGGATCGTCCGGCTGAGGTTCGAACGCGCCCAGCGCCTCGGCAGCGCGCACCACGGTCGCACAGAACGACGGAGTCCAGCACGGCACGACCAGCAGATCGGGGCCGACCTCGCTCACCCCCTCGCGGTCGTCGATGGCCCCCATGTAGCCGAACAGCTGCTGAAGATCGTCGAACATCTCCACGATCGTGTCAGAGATCGCCGGTGGTGAGCCGCCAAGGCAACCGCGGCACCAGCCCTTGATCGAAACGGTCGAGGAGATCGCCGGCCATCACGGCCCGGCCACCCGTGTCGATTCCGATGCTGGCCGCCAGCCGGGCGCAGACCTCACCGGGCGAGCAACCACGCGAGGCGAGGTCGTCGAGGGTCACCGCGCCGTGACGCTTGGCCAACCGCGTGCTGTCGGGAGCGAGCACGAGCGGAACGTGGGTGTATTGCGGCACGGCCAGCCCGAGCAGCCGGTGCAATTCGATCTGCCTCGGCGTCGTCGTCAGCAGGTCGTCACCACGGACGACGTCGGTGACGACCTGGTCGGCGTCGTCGACCACGACCGCCAGGTTGTACGCCGGCACTCCGTCGTTGCGTTGCAACACGACGTCGTCGACGCGTCCGGTCTGGGCGCCGGCGAACAGATCGTCGAATGCGACGATTCGGCCTTCGCTGCGCAGCCGCAACGCGGCGCGCCGTCCCGATGTCTGCATGGTCAGCCGCTGTTCATCGCTCAGGTGCCGACAGGTTCCCGGATAGGTACCTTCTGCGTCGACGCCCTGCGGCGCGGCCGCAGCCTGGCGGATCTCGCTTCGTGTGCAGTAGCACTCGTAGACGAGTCCAGCGGATCGGAGCTGGTCGATAGCTGCTCGATAGAGGTCGAAACGCTCCGATTGGCGCACGACCTCGCCATCCCAATCGAGTCCGATGCTGCGCATGGCGGCAAGCTGACCCGCTTCGTGCGCGGGCGACGAAGTCACTCGATCGAGGTCCTCCATGCGGACGATGAACTGGCCACCACGGCGTCGCGCCATCAGCCACGCGACGAGGGCCGTGCGGAGGTTGCCGAGGTGCAGAGGACCGGTTGGAGACGGAGCAAATCGACCTCGCACACGGGTCATTCTCGCCGCCCACCTGCTGTATACAACGAGCTGATGCGCGACATTTGCGCTCACGGCGGTGACCTCACCGACCGATACAACGTCGAAGCACCAGACCTAGACGCTAGGAGAGGGCAGTGACGGAGGCGGTACCGCCAACGACGGGGGAGCAGGAGGAGAACCTCCGCGAACGAGCTCTCGGCCCAGTCGTCACCAACCTGGCGATCGCGCCCTTGTGGCTGGTTCCGTTCACCGTGTTGGTGAGCCTGCTCACCAGGGCTCAGAACGACGCCCACCGCTTGCAGATCTGGATCGGATGTTCACTGGTGGCGACCATCATCATCGTCGTTGCGGTCGCCGCGTTCCGTCGGCAGTCGGGCGGCACAACACCTCGATGGGTCGTGCGTTCGTTGCGAGCCGGCTTGATCTCGGCTGGTTTCGTCTTCGGTATGACCGCCTGGGTCGCCGGCCGCGCCCCGATCGAGATGGTCATGCTCTTCGCCGTGTTCCCCACGACAGCCAGTGCGATCGCGGCGATCCTCACCGCGGGTCGGCGCGACATGTACGCAAGCATCATCGTCCCGATGGCGGCCTTGGCGGCGATCAGTTTGGCGACGGAGAACGACCTCCGCCTCCGCGGTCTGGGTCTGTTGTGGGTGTTCTACGCAGCCGCGCTCACCGGCATTCATTCAAGGCTGTCGAAGACGGTTCGCACGGCGATCCTGATGCAGAAGACCACCGAGGATCTGCTCGCCGAGATCGCCGACGACCAGGCCAAGTTGACCGAGACCAACGCTCGACTGGCCAGCACTATCGAACAGTTGACCCATCAGGCAACACACGACGCGCTCACCGGGCTGCTCAACCGACGAGGCGTGTTCGAGACGTTGGAATCGCTCGTCGGCACCGCGTCCACAGAGCAACCGGTTGGTGTCCTGTTCCTCGATCTCGACCGCTTCAAGGCGGTCAACGACACACTCGGCCATCGCGGTGGCGACCACTTTCTGCGCATCGTCGCCGATCGCATCGATCGGTGCATCAAGACCGACGGTATCGCCGGACGAATCGGAGGCGACGAGTTCATCATTGCCCTGCCCGGCGCTGACGAGCACAGGACGGTCGACATCGCCCATCAACTCCAGAGCGTGCTGGGCAATGCGATCCACGCCGCCGGACGTGAGTTGCCCTCTTCGGTCAGCATCGGCATTGCGCACGCGCCGACTCACGGCACCAACGTCAGCGACTTGTTGGCCAACGCCAACGTCGCTCTGTACAGGGCCAAGTCGGATGGCCGCAGCAGGACCGCTCACTTCGACACCGATCTGGCCGACGAGAACAGAGTGCGCATCGATCTCGAACTGCGGTTGCGCCGCGCGATCGACGACGGTGCCATCGTGCCGTTCTTCCAGCCGGAGCTCGATGCCAGCACCGGCATGATCGTCGGCGCGGAGCTTCTCGCTCGATGGGTGCAGCCCAATGGAAGCGTCGTGCCGGCACACGAGTTCATGGAGCTCGCTGTGAAGGCCGGACTGCTCGATCGGGTCACAGAACGCGTGCTCGGCGGCGCTCGCCGGCAGATCCGTCGGCTCGCGGTGCTCGGCCTGCCAGAGGGGTTCCGCTTCCGCGTCAACCTGGCCCCACACTCGACCGAGCGACCGTGGCGCGACAACCCCATCGACGAGCTTGTCAGTGGCATCGACCCCAACCTGTTGACGGTCGACATCCGCGAATCGTTCGTCACCGCCGACCTCGCGTCGGCCGCGTCGAACCTGGCGGCGTTCCGCGCCAGAGGGGGCCGGGTGTGCCTCGACGACTTCGCCCAGGGCGTCTCGTCGCTCAGCATGCTTCGGCGCCTGCCACTCGACGAAGTTCGCATCGATCGCATCTCCATCGACACCATCACCACCCATCCGCACGATCGGGCCATCGTTCGTTCGATCATCGCCCTGGCCCGCGAGATCGGGCTCGAGGTGACCGCCGATGGCGTGGAGACCGGCGCCCAGGCCGATGCCCTGATCGCTCTCGGGTGCGTGCGCCAGCAGGGCCACCTCTACGCCGCAGCACTGCCGGAGGACGGCTTCGAGAACTACCTCCTCGGCCGCCTCGCCGAGCAGTACGTGCAGGCATCCGACACGCTGCCCACCTGGAACACGCGCGAACTGGGCTGACCTGTAGCTGCCGGGAAGGGACCCGATCGGGACCTTGGGGCCTTCCGTGTGTCGATTCCTGTCAGTACCTTGGCATCGATGGTCGGCGTTTCACTGGTGACGATGGAGCGGTTCAGCGCGCTGCTGGCGCTGATCGCCGGCGGCGGTGCGTTGACGCTCGTCGTCGCCCGGCTGCTGCCTGCCGGCGCTGGACTCGTCGACATCGTGCGACCGTTGCGGTTGTGGCTGGCCTGGCTCGTGGCCGCGGTGGCCATGGCAGGCAGCTTGTACTTCAGCGAGAGCGCCAACTTCGTGCCGTGCAAGTTGTGCTGGTTCCAACGCATCGCCATGTACCCGCTGGCACTGCTGTTGTTGATCGCCGCCCTGCGTCGAGACCACGGGATCCGCCTGTACGCCGTAGCTCTCGCGGCGGTCGGCGCCCTCATCTCCACCTACCACTACATCATCGAATGGCATCCCTCGCTCGGCTCCGGAGCTTGCGACATCACCGCCCCGTGCACCGTGCCATGGTTCCGCCAGTTCGGTTTCATCTCGTTGTCGTTGATGGCACTCTGCGGATTCGCCGCGATCATTTCGCTGCTCACCATCGGCGAGAATGCGATCCAATCCCCCGACGTATCCGATGAGGACTCATGACCAAGCAATCCCCCGTTTCTCGCAAGCCGCCGGCCGGCAAACCGTCTTCCGGCAACCCATCGTCCGGCAGGGCGCCCGCCCGCAAGCCGGCGCAACTCGCTTCCAAGAAGCCGTTGTGGTTGTGGGTGGCGATCGCCGGCATCGTCGCTCTCGCACTCGGAATCGCAGTGTGGTCGACCACCGGTAACGACTCCAAGGTCAAAGAGGGCTCAGTCGCGTCGGGCAACTCCGTCAGCACGCCGGCCGAATCTCAACCGGTCACCATGGTCGGTACGGCGCTGCCCCCGCCACCCGACTCGGGGGCCGACACGGCGATTGGTCTCGCTGCGCCGACGCTCCACGGCTTCACGTTCGACGGTTCACCGATCGACATCACACCCGACGACGGTCGGGCCAAGATGGTCGTCTTCCTGGCCCACTGGTGTCCGCACTGCAACAACGAGATCCCGGTGATCCTGCGCTGGGCCGAAAGTGGCGGCGTTCCCCCGAATCTCGACATCATCGGAGTGTCGACTTCGGTGAGCGCGGATCGCGACAACTATCCGCCGAGCAAGTGGATCGTGGCAAAGGGATGGAAGTTCCCGGTCATGGCCGACAGCTCCAACAACGACGCGGCGAGGGCGTACGGCGTGGCCGGTTTCCCGACGTTCACGATCGTCGGCTCCGATGGCAAGGTGAAACTGCGATCGTCGGGAGAGCTGGCAGAGACCGAGCTCGACGGCCTCGTGGCTCGAGCGCTCACTGGCTGACTCGGGCAGCACCTGCATTGCGAACGCATCGGTCCGTCATGCTTGACTAGGCCGATGTCATCTGAAGAGCCGCCGCGTCCTGTTCTGCTGACCGATGAGTTGCGTGCGCAGCTCAACTCGGTGTCGACAGCGACGCTCGCCGGGCAGCTGCAACGCAAGGGCATTCGCTCCACGTTCCTCACCGGGTTGCAGCCGATCAAGCCGGGCCAACGCATGCTCGGCTACGCGCACACGTTGCGCTACGTGCCACTGCGCGAAGACCTGAACACGCAGTACACGTCGGGGCAGAACGCGCAACGGCGGGCGATCGAGAGCATGACCCCTGAGGAGGTGCTGGTGATAGAAG
>DATAJN010000352.1:0-3575 GCA_036262105.1 Ilumatobacteraceae bacterium | reverse complement strand
GGTCACGGCGCTGCCGGAGGTGCCCGAGCGCGAGTTGGCGGTCGACGTTGAAGCTGCTCGCGTCGCGCTGGTTGGGGGTAGCCCGCGCAACGCGATCGTCGCCTGTTGGATGCAGCTCGAACGCGATGCCGCCGCAGCGGGCCTGCCGCGTGAAGCGGCTGAGACGTCGGCGGAGTACGTCGAACGCGTGGTGGCGGCATCGTCGGTCGACCCGGCACCGATCCGGGAGCTGGCAGTGCTGTATCGGGAGGCGCGCTTCTCTCGTCACGAACTGCGCGACGACCATCGGGCTCGGGCGTTGGCCGCCCTGAATCGCGTTGAGGCCGTGCTGAGGTCAAGTGTCTTGGTTCTCACGTGACGCGCTGGCGCGCGCTGGTGATGGTGTGCGTCTGGCTGGTGTTGTCTGTCTCGCTTGCGGCTACCAACGCGCAACCGGCGGTGCTCGTGTTGGCAGGCATCGTCGCGGTCGTTTCGGCGGTGATCCTGGTGATGTTCGACCTCTCAAACGCGGTCATCCGGGTCGGGTGGACCCGACCGCGGCAGGTGCGCCGCTCTACACGCGGTAGCGATCCGCGGGTCAGCTCGTTGCGCACTGAACTGTACGACGCGCGGTGGTTCGGTTCGGCTGAGCTCCGCGGAACTCTTGTCGATCTCGTCGATGATCGGTTGCTCGCCCACCGTCACATCGACCGCGCCACGGATCCTGCCGCGGCGATGGAGGCGCTCACCCCGATCCTGCGTCATCTCGTCGCGGCCCAACGACCGGCCGCTGCCGTGCGCCAACTGGGCCGCATCATCACCGATATCGAGTCGCTATGAAAGAGGGAACGACGCCCACGACGACGATCGACATCGGGACGACGTCGGGCCTGGCTCGTGGCGTTCTCGACGAGGTGAACCGGGCCGTCGTGGGCAAGCGCGAGGCGCTCACGCTCGTCCTGTGCGGCGTCCTCGCCGGTGGTCACGTGCTCCTCGAGGATCTGCCGGGCCTGGGCAAGACGCTCGCGGCGCGTTCGTTCGCGCAGGCGCTCGGGTTGCGGTTCACCCGCGCCCAGTTCACGCCGGATCTGTTGCCGGCCGACCTCACCGGTTCTTTCGTTTTCGATCAGCGGGTGCACGAGTTCGTGTTCCGTCGAGGTCCGCTGTTCACCGGTTTGCTTCTGGCCGACGAGATCAACCGCACGCCGCCGAAGACACAGGCCGCCCTACTGGAAGCGATGCAGGAGCGCCAGATCACTGTCGAGGGCGAGACGTTCGTCCTGGAGCCGCCGTTCCACGTCCTTGCCACGGCCAACCCGGTCGAGTACGAGGGCACTTACCCCCTGCCGGAGGCTCAGCTCGACCGGTTCTTGCTCCGGATCAGTTTCGGTTACCCGACGCCGGACGAGGAGTGGCAGGTGCTCGACCGGCGGATGCAGCGTCGCCAGGAGGCGCAGGAACTGCGCACCATCGTTGACGCGCCAACACTTCTGGGGATGCAGGCCGCGGTCGAGACGGTGGCGGTCGATGACGACGTCACTCGGTATTGCGTTGATCTTGTGGTTGCCACTCGCCGCCATTCACAGGTGCAGATCGGTGCCTCGCCGCGCGGTTCACTCGCGCTGCTGTTGTGCGCTCGTGCTCATGCCGTGATTTCCGGCCGTGACTATGTGACTCCCGAGGATGTGAAGGCCGTGGCACCATCAGTGCTTCCTCATCGGATCACGATCAAGCCCGAGTTGTGGCTTTCGAGGGCTTCCGGCACGACGGTGACCGACGAGGTCCTGGCCTCGGTCCCGACGCCGATGCCGGGCGGGACCATTTCGTCGTGAAGCCAGAGGACTGCTGGCGACCGACGACTGCGCACGCCCGCGCGCTGCTCGGCGGTCTGCTGCTCGCGGTCGCTGCCGTGATGGCCCGCCGCCCCGACCTGCTGGTGCTCGCGACTCCGCTGGTGGGTGCCGCAGTTTGGGCGGTCATGCTGCGGCCACGGTGTTTGCCGGAGGTGAGCCATTCGATTGGCCACGGCGTAGTCCGGGAGGGCGAAGCGACGACGTGGCACATCGAGGTGCGCGATCCAGAAGGCCGGGTCGACGACGTGGCGGCCGTACTCGAGGTGACGACGCGGATCGATCGGCAACCGGTCGATGGGCAGGTCGTCGTCAGCCTTCGTGACGACGGCGACGAGCCGCTCGCGATGGTGATCCGCCCGACTCGCTGGGGATCTCGGCGAGTCGGTCCTGCACTCGTTGTCGCTTCGAGCGCGTGGGCCGGTTTCCGGTGTGCGCCGAAGGGAGAATCGAACGCACGCACTCTGCTTGCTCTCCCGCAACCCTCACGATTCGACGCCTCGGCTCCACCCGTGCGTACCCCCGGCCTCGTCGGAGTGAACCGCTCGCCCAGACAGGGCAGCGGGACCGAGTTCGCAAGCATCCGTCCCTTCCAGCCCGGTGACCGACTACGCCGCATCCACTGGGCTCAGTCGCTGCGCACAGGCACCTTGCATGTCACCTCGACGTGGGCTGATCACGATCGACACGTCGTGCTGCTCATCGACGCGCTCAATGACGTCGGCGAGAGCGACGGGATCGACGGCCGCGCCTCGAGCCTGGACGTCGCGCTTCGCGCGGCCGGCGCGATCGCCGAGCATTACATCAGCACCGGCGACCGCGTCGCGCTGGCGGTGACTGGCTCCCGAGGCATACGACGACCGCCACCGGCGACCGGGTATCGCCAACTGCGCCGGATGCTGGAGGTCATGGCCAGCATCGAGCCGGCGACCGACCTCGCCGACGACGGGCGAATGCCGCGCGGCCTCGGGCAAGGTGCGCTGGTCGTGATGCTGTCCCCCTTGGTGTCGCCCACGGCGCTCCAACGTGCGGTGACGATCGCCGAGCACGGCCTGACGGTTCTGGTAATCGACTGTCTCCCCGCTGACATCACTCAGAGCGACCCTGACGACCCATACGTCGGGATCGCCTGGCGGATCAGATTGCTCGAGCGCGAGCGCGAAATTCGGCGGGTCGGAGAGGCAGGTATCGCCGTCGTCCCGTGGCGGGGACCCGGAAGCCTCGATGTCGTGTTGCGCGACCTGCACCGCCACGCCGGAGTCCGGATGGCCCGGCGTCGATGAACGACGCTCGTTCTCCAGACTCATGGTGGCTGTTGTCGCGCGTAAGCGGTGTCGGTTTGGTGCTTCGTGTCCTAATACTCGCGAGCACGGTGGTCGCCGTGGGGTGCACGTGGCTCGCGGCCGGCCACACAGTTCCGGTCGTCGACGTCGTGATCTTCGGGCTAGCTCTCGTGTGCGTCGTGCTCCCTGACAGTCACGTCGGGTTGCTCGTCGTGCTGGTCGTCGGCGTCGAGTGGCTGATGACGGTCCACGATCGGGCGACGCCCTGGTCGGTCGGAGCAGCAGTGTCGCTCGCTGTGTTCCACGCTTCGATGGCCGCGGCGAGTGTCGCCCCACCGGCTGCGACGTGGACGCGAGCAATGTGCCGCCGCTGGATGCGCAGATCCTTGGCTGTGATGGTTGCGAGCGTTGGGACGTGGGCCGTCGTAGCGGCGATCCACGGCCATCACGAAGCGAGCAGCGC
>DATAJN010000351.1:0-2043 GCA_036262105.1 Ilumatobacteraceae bacterium | reverse complement strand
TCACTGAACCCGTTCTTGCGCACGTAGTCGCCGGTGCCGAGCACCAGTGCCTCGTACAACTCCGCCTCGGCGCTGAGCGTGGGCGCAATTCGTGGCGTGGGTGGCATGACATCGCGCCCGAGCGAGGCGTCGCTGACGTGCACCAACGGCATCTCGACCTCAGTACGCCGACCACGCGGATCGAGCAGGCGCTTGCGATACACGGGCTCGATGTGCACGTCGGTGATCAGCAACTCCTCGACGAACTGGGCGGCGCGGGCAACCAGCCGGCCCTCGGCGTCGAACACCATCGAACCGCCGTCGAAGACCAACTCGTCCTGCCCGCACACCTGGTTGACGTAGACGAGCGCGCAACTTGCATCGGCAGCGCGGGTTGCCAGCATCCGCTCACGATCGTGGACCTTGGCGAAGTGGTACGGCGAGCCGTTGATGTTGACGTTGAGCTCGGCGCCACCCCCGGCTTGATCAGCGAGCGGCCCCGTAGGGCTCCACACGTCTTCGCAGATGCTGATGCCGACCTTGACGCCGCCGATCACGTACAACTCGTACGGGTCGCTGTCGGTGCCAGGCGTGAAGTAGCGAGCCTCGTCGAACACGCCGTAGTTCGGCAGCAGCCGCTTGCGATAGGTGCCCAACACCCCACCATTGGCGCAGAGGGCCGCTGCGTTGTAGATGTCGCGGTCGGCGGCGACGTAACCCACGACCGCCGCGCAGCGACCAGTATGAGCCGCGACCTTGCCGAGTGCTTCGAGGTTGTCGGCAACGAAGCCGGCCTTCAACACGAGGTCCTCAGGTGGGTAACCGGTGATGGCGAGCTCGGTGAAGGCGACGATGTCGCAATTTGCTGCCTCCGCCCGATCGTATGCGTCGAGGATCTTGGCGACGTTGCCGTCGAGATCGCCGACCTTCGGGTTCAGTTGGGCGAGGGCAATGCGCAAGCTGGCCACGGGGAAAGGCTACCGATCAGCCACCTTCGAAGTATCCGGGCGTATCGACGACGAGGTCGGTCGGCATCATCGTGTAGTAGCTCATCGTTGCCGGTGCAGGACTCATCTGCGTGAACGAGAGCACGGCGTGGATCTGACCGGCAGCGGTGGTGTTGCCGGCGCTCACGACCGGCAGTGCGCCACCCGGGTACGGCGTCACGAAACCTGCGAACGCGTTGTCGACGATGGTGATCGTGTGAGCCATGGCTGCCGCGTTCGACGGAATGCTGACCGGATCGATCGTGCCCGTTGCCTGGCCCGAAAGATGACCGAACCCGAGGCCGATCCGAGTGTCGACCTCGCGGAACGGTTCGTTGACGTGGAACCGACCGGTCGTCGCCATCGCGCCGGCGGCCGAGGTGAAGTAGCCGGCAACATCGACCACGACATCGGGCACCGAGAGCAGGTGGAGATCGACGGTTCCGTCGGCGCCGACGGGCACCACGACCAGATTGGCGCGGATGTCGCCGGCACCGTTCGTGTTGAGGTTCGAGGTTCCGGTGAATGCAGTGCCTCCAGGGCTCGCACTCAGGAAGCCGCCACCGTTGCCAGATGCGGTGACTGCAGTGACCACGAGTACGGCCGCGTCCATCGATCCAACAGTCGGCATGCCGCCACGCCCGGCGACCGGAACCCGGACGAACGGCAAGACGTTTCCGACACCACGCGAGTACTGGTTCGTGGTCGATGTCGCAACACGCGTGTCGGCGATACGAGTGGGGGGCAGCGCGACGAACCGCCCGGCACGCACGGCACCAGGGGCGACATTGAAGTAGCCGAGCACGTCGATCACGACGTGCGCGTTCGAGAACGAGTACACCAGGATTCCGCCATTGGCGTCGACCGGCACGACGGCCGAATCGGCCACGACTTCTCCCGCGGCGGCATTGATGTTCGACGCCACCGGTCTAGCCGTGCGCCCCGCCCATGCCGTGAGGAACCCCGGCGTGCTCGGCGCAACGAACGCGAAGTTCACCAGCACAGCCTTGGTGACTGCCGGGTCCACGTTCAGCGCTACGTAGCGCGTGGTGTTGGCCCGCATCGTCTTGGCACCGGC
>DATAJN010000350.1:0-2613 GCA_036262105.1 Ilumatobacteraceae bacterium | reverse complement strand
GGTTCACCATGAGCCCGCACGAAGAGTGTGCCGTCGAAGAAGCGGTGCGACTCGTCGAGCAGCACGGCGGCGAGGCGACCGTCCTCACGCTCGGCCCCGCCGAGGCTGACGAGCAGCTGCGATACGCCGCGAGCCTCGGCGTGGCCAACGCGGTGCTGTTGTCGATCACCGGGCCCGACTGGGATCCGCAGCGAACCGCTGCGGCCATCGCCGCAGCCATCGCCGACATCGAGGCTGCTGACGGTGCCTTCGACTTGATCCTGTTCGGAAACGAATCCGCCGACTCCGGTGGGTTCCAGGTCGGCATTCGTGTGGCCCACGCGCTCGATCGCCCGATCGTCAACGGCATCAAGGGCATCGCTGTAGAAGGCGAAACGCTGCGCGCCCGTCGTGAAGCGGATGTGGGCGTCGAGGTCTACGAGGTGCCGATGCCTGCCGTGCTCGGCGTGAAGGAAGGCATCAACCTGCCGCGGTATCCGACGTTGAAGGGTCGACTCGCCTCGAAGAAGGTCGACGTCGTTCAAGTCGCTCCGCAAGCTGAACCCGGGGGCCAGCAGATGATCAGTCTGCTTCCAGCCGCCGAGCAGGTCAGCGCAACGGTGATCCTCGGGAACGGGCCCGACGCGGCTGCGGCAGTGGTCGACATGCTCGAAGAGCTGGGCGTGCTGAAATGATCCTCGTCGTCGTCGAACACGATCGTGGAAACATGTCGCCGGCCACCTGGGAAGCGCTTGCCGCTGCCCGCCCGCTGGGCGAGGTGCACGCACTCACCATTGGCGAAGCCGCCGACGCACTCGTCGACCAGATCGGCACCTTCGGCGCGACCGTCGTGCACCAATGCCACGACGATCTGTTGAGCGACTACGCACCCGAGGCATGGGGTGCGGTCATCGCCCAGGCTGTCGCGGCTCTGAGCCCGACCACCGTGTTGGCAACTGGTACCGACCGTGGCAACGAGGTGATGGCTCACGCAGCGGCGCGCCTCGACCTGCCGATGGTCGCCAACGTCATCGAGTTCGGCGACAGCGAATTCGTGCGAGTTCGCTGGGGTGGCTCGTTGCTGGAACGCTGCAATCTCGATGCCACGGTGCGGCTCGTCACCGTCGCCCACCACGCGTTTGCCGCCGAGGAATCACCGGTTGCTGCCACCGCGACGCCGCTCGCCGTCGAACTCGATCCGCTCATGTCACGAACCCTCGTTCGCGACCGCGTGGAGCGGGCGGCGGGCGTGACGCTCGCCACCGCCGCGGTCGTCGTCAGCGGCGGACGCGGCGTTGGTTCCGCCGACGGCTTTGCCCCCTTGCAAGAACTGGCCACTGAGCTGGGCGGGGTGGTTGGATGCAGTCGTGCGGTGACCAACAACGGCTGGCGCAACCACACCGATCAGGTCGGCCAAACGGGTACGCGCATCGCGCCCGACATCTACATCGCCTGTGGGATCTCCGGGGCGATTCAGCACTGGGTGGGGGCGATGTCGTCGAAGAAGATCCTCGCCATCAACATCGATCCGGAAGCCAACATGGTGTCCAAAGCCGACTATGCCGTGATCGGCGACCTCCATCAGGTGGTGCCGGCGATCACCGCCGAGGTTCGGCGCCGACGCGGTTAACCCGTGACTTCCTTGCCGCGAAGGTAGAGCGAGCCGAAGCGGTTGGCGAGGAAGTCGGACAGCGCACATTGCTCCTGGCGGACGAAGCCGCGCTGTGGCAGCTTGCCTTCGCGCATCAGATCGGCCATCGTGCAGATCCCCGCTGCCGTGGTGAGTTGGATCGCCGACAGCACGACCCCATTCACCTCCGACGCATACACCTTGCGGGCGAACGTCTCCTGCATCAGCAAGCCGTTGCGGGTACCGGACGCAGTGACGAAGATGAGGACGACGTCTTGATAGGTGATCGGGATCGCATCTTCGAGCAGTTCTTTCAGCAGGTCTCGACGCCGCGACAGCCGGAGATCGGTGATGAGCGTCTTGATGGCGTCACGATGACCGGGATAGCGCACGGTCTTGTAGTTCAGCGTTTCGACCTCACCGAGCAGCGTCTCGCACAGGGTACCGAGGCCGCCTGAGGTGTTGAACGCCTCGTAGTCGACGCCATCGAGGGAGAAGGCCTCGACCTCTTCGAGCGGCAACACTTCCAGCATCTTGCCGTCGACGATCGCCTCGCACGGATTGCAGTACTCGTTGATCAGCCCGTCGGTCGACCAGGTCAAGTTGTACTTGAACGCATTCGTGGGGAACTGCGGCAGGGCTCCGACGCGCATCGAGATCGAGCGGATGTCGTCGAACGATCTGGCAAGTTGGGCGGCGGCGATCGACACGAAGCCTGGCGCCAGCCCACATTGCGGCACCAACGCAGAGGAGGCATCCACTGCGAGGCCCTTCACGACGCGCGTCGACTCGACGTCTTCCGTGAGATCGAAGTAGTGAGCGCCGGCGTTGCGGGCGGCGGTCGCGATGATCGAGGTGGTGTGGAACGGGGCCGCGCTCAGCACCATGTCTTGGTCGCCGACGTAGTCGGCCAACGCCACGGGGTCGGTGATGTCGACCTCGAACACGGTGACATCCTTCGAGCGCAGTGGCGTCAAGGCGTTGTCGTCGCGGTCGATGACCGT
>DATAJN010000349.1:0-12211 GCA_036262105.1 Ilumatobacteraceae bacterium | reverse complement strand
CGCCACGCCGAGGTCGAGCGAACCCCAACCGGTTACGTCGTGCGCGACGCCGGCTCGCTCAATGGCACGTACGTCAACGCCGAACGGATCGACGACGAGGTCGTCTTGCAACAGGGTGACGAGTTGCAGGTCGGAAAGTTTCGGTTGGTCTTCTTCGAGCGCGCCGGTGGCTGAGTCATGATCATGTCCGACCGTCCCTACCTGTCCATTGGCGAGGTCCTCGGGCTCTTGCTCGAAGAGTTCCCCGACGTCACCATCTCGAAGATCCGATTCCTCGAGAGCCAGGGCTTGATCGATCCCGAGCGCACGGCCAGTGGCTATCGCAAGTTCTACGACAACGACGTCGATCTGTTGCGGGTCATCCTTCGCGAGCAACGCGAGAACTTCCTCCCACTTCGAGTCATTCGCGATCGGCTCGAGAGCGGTGCAATCGAAGACCCCACCGGGCCGACAACTCCACCGCGGGGCATTCGCAACGTGCAAACAGACGATGTGTTCGAGACCGACCACGATCTCACGCACAGCCCGGCGATGATGGTGGCCGACGCCGCAGTTCCCAGCAGCGAAGAATTGGAAGTCGGCAGTCAGCCGCACGCGCTGCGCAACGGAGATGGCGTCGACGCACACTCAGCCGATCACGACCGCGACACCTTCGCGGCGCGAGAGATATGCGAGCTGGCGGGTCTCACCTCGGCGCAGCTGGACGAACTCGAGTCCTACGGGCTTGTGGTAGGCAAGGGCGCCGGCGCGTCGACGCTCTACACCGCGGCCGACCTCGCCATTGCCGAGGCGGCGGCCGGGTTCATGCAACACGGTGTCGAGGGCCGGCACCTGCGCGCATGGCGTCAGGCGGCCGAGCGCGAGGCCGCCTTGTTCGAGCAGATGATCCTGCCGTTGTTGCGTCAGCGAAATCCGAAGGCGCGCCAGCAGGCGGTGGCCACGTTGACGACGCTCTCGTCGCTGGGCGCACAGCTCCGCTCGGCGATCGTTCGCTCGGCCCTCAGCCATCACCTCGACGGGTGATTGCTCAACCGACCGACACGCGTCAACCGATGCGAGGTACGCTCCGATCGTGATCGCGATGGAGTTGCTCGGGGTGCGGGTTGAAGTTCCCGCCAACACGCCCGTGGTGATCCTTCGCGAGCAGCTCGAGCCGCATCGTGTGCTGCCGATCCTGATCGGGTCGCCCGAGGCCTCGGCAATCCACACTGCGCTCTCGGGGATCGTCGCCCCACGGCCGATGACCCACGATCTGATCGTCGAGCTGCTGCGCACGACGAAGGCAACGCTCGACAAGGTAGTGGTCACCGAGATCCGCGACCACACCTTCTACGCCGAGCTGCACCTACGGGTCAGCGGCAGCAACCTGTTGGTTTCCTGCCGCCCGTCCGACGCCATCGCGGTCGCCTGCCGCACCGGCGTCACGATCTACGCCGAAGAGTCGCTGCTCGACGAGGTCGGCCTCACCGCCGCCGACGACCTGGCGGAGGAAGAGCCGGAGGACGAGGCGATCCTCGACGAGTTCCGCGATTTCCTGGAAGAGATCAAGCCGGAAGACTTCGACGCCTGACGCGCGAAGTGTGCTTGAGTTCGCGCGCTAGGTGTTTGACCTCGGCGCGGTTCTGGCATAGCCTGTGCAGTCCTTACATTGCCGTAGTTACGCGGATGTGAGTCGGGAGGCGCAAATGGGCAGGCACAGATGACCGAGCAGGGATACAGCGGAACCAAGGCGGCCTCGATCGTCGGCATCTCGTACCGCCAACTCGACTACTGGGCGCGCACCGATCTCATCCGCCCATCACTGGCCGATGCGAGTGGCAGTGGCAGCCGGCGTCTCTACAGCTATCGCGACCTCCTCGAACTGCGGGTCATCAAGAGCCTGCTCGATGCCGGCATCAAGCTCGAATCGGTGCGCACCGCCTTCGAGTACCTGCGCACCCACGTCGAGACCGACATCGCCAGCGCGCATCTCGTCATCAGCGGAAGCGATGTGATCCTGTGTGACGGCGAGCAGTTGATCGATGTCATGCGCCGTGGCGGCCAGGGCGTGCTCAACGTGTTGGCCCTCGGGGGAGTCAAGTCGGATCTCGATTCGACGATCGTCGAACTCGCCGGCGCATCGTCGGGGTCCGCGTCATCTCGACACGCCATGTGATGAGCGACGTCGAATTCAGCCCGCTCGATGCGGTGCATCGGCTGCTCGACGCGAAGATGGTTCCCTTCGGCGGCTGGGAGATGCCGCTGTCGTACCCCATCGGCACGGTCGAGGAGCATCTTTCCTGCCGCCGCGATTCGGTGGTGTTCGACGTCTCGCACCTCGGCACCGTACGCGTCGAGGGCCACGACGCCGCCGAGAGTCTGCAGCTCGCGTTCACCAACGACCTGCACAAGGTCGCTCCTGGCCGTGCCCAGTACACCCACCTCCTCGACGAGGCTGATGCCTCGGTGCTCGACGACATCATCGTCTGGTGGGTCGACGACACGGTGTTCGACGTCATGCCGAACGCCTCCAACACCGACCGCGTGCGTGCCGCCATCGGCGGCAACGACACCACCCACGATCGCGCCGTGCTTGCCGTCCAGGGCCCACGCGCCAAGGAGCGACTGGCCACGGTGTTCCCCGATGCTGCCGCGGTCGGCCGGTTCCGGGTGAGCACGCTCGACTGGGAGGGTGTCACGTGCGTCGTCGCCGGCACGGGCTACACCGGCGAGGCCGGCGTCGAGATCGCCGTGCCCAGTGCGGCGGCCACCGATCTGTGGACAGCCATCACCGATGCCGGCATCACCCCGGCAGGCCTCGGTGCCCGCGACACGTTGCGCCTCGAAGCCGGCTTGCCGCTGCACGGCCACGAGCTGGGCGCGGGCATCACCTCGCTGCAAGCCGGGTTGGGGTGGGTGGTGGCGTGGTCGAAACCCGAGTTCCGAGGGCGCCAAGCCCTCGATGCAGAGCGCTCCGCCGGGGTACGACGCCTCCTCGTAGGCATTACCACTGAGGGTCGCCGGCCACCACGCGCCGAGTGCCCGGTGCTGGTGGACGGTCAAGCCGTCGGCCTGATCACCAGTGGAAACTTCTCACCCACGCTCGGCCACGGCATCGCTCTGGCCTTCATGCCGCCCTCCACCGAGATCGGCACCGAGGTCACGATCGACGTGCGTGGCAGCGAGTTGGCCGGGCGCATCGCGCCCACCCCATTCGTCGCCAAGCACTGATCAGCGCCGCGCCGGGGCTTTCTTCGCGGGCGCCTTCTTGGCGGTTGCCTTCTTAGCGGTGGCCTTCCTCGCTGTTGCCTGCTTCGCGGGTGCCTTCTTGGCGGTGGCCTTCTTCGCCGGTGCCCGCTTCACGGGCACCTTCTGGGCCGGCGCCTTCGTCGGGACGACCGTCGATGTGGCCGGGATCGGCGCGGCCGGCGCAGCGGGTGCCGCGGGACGCGAACCGGTGAGGACCCGTAACCCGAACAGGCTGGTAGCCGATTCGGCGAACTGACCGAGCGGCTGCATACGGTGGGCCAGATCGCTCAACACACCCATGAACTCGGTGAGGTCGGTCGGAAAGTTGGAGATGGCGGGATTGGCCAGCACCTCGGCCAGCTTGGCCAGGCCCGGGGCGACCTTCTCGATCGGCCCGGCCAGTTGCTCGACCATGGCATCGGCCGTCTTGATCGTCTTGGAGACCCGCGGAACGAATTCCCTGACGGGCTCCTCGACGGTGTCGAGCAGGCTGTTGATGCGAACAGCGACGCCGTGCATCTGTTCCATCGTCCTGTTGAAGTTCTCGACGGCGCGCAAGAAATCACTCACGCCTCGCTGGAACTGGGCGATCGATTTGGTGACCGCGCCGAATGGGTTGGCTCCGCCGAACAGCCCGAAGAGGTCGCCGATGCCTGGGGGAGTGTTCTGGCTCATGTGCGCACCGTACTCCTCAGCACTCAGGCCGACGCTGCGGCGAGGGCTTCGAGCGGCTCGCACGTGCAGATGAGGTGGCGATCGCCGTAGGCGGCATCGATGCGCGAGACGGGCGGAAAGTACTTCGCTGCCCGCAACGTGGCGAGCGGGTAGGCGCCGAGTTGTCGATCGTACGGTCGATCCCATTCCCCGATCAGATCTTCGGCGGTGTGCGGGGCGTGCCGCAGCGGGCTGGACTCGACCGGCCAGGTGCCGGCGGATACGGCATCGATCTCGCCCTTGATGGCGATCATCGCCTCGCAGAAGCGGTCGAGCTCGTACAACGACTCGCTCTCCGTCGGCTCGATCATCAAGGTGCCCGAGACCGGGAAGCTCATCGTCGGTGCGTGGAAGCCGTAGTCGATCAGCCGCTTGGCCACATCGTCGACGGTCACGCCGGTGGCCTTGGTGATCGGTCGGAGATCGATGATGCATTCGTGGGCCACGCGGCCGTGCTCGCCCGTGTAGAGCACCGGGAAGTGCGGATCGAGTCGGGTGGCGAGGTAGTTGGCGTTCAGCACCGCCATCGCGCTGGCATCCGTGAGTCCTGCCGCGCCCATCAGGGCGATGTACACCCAGGAGATCGACAGGATCGCCGCCGAGCCGATCGGGGCAGCGGCCACAGCGCCGACCGGGCTGCCGGCGGAGGCCAGGGGATGGGCTGGCAGGAACTCGGCCAGGTGCGCACGAACTGCAACCGGCCCGACACCTGGGCCGCCGCCGCCGTGTGGGATGCAGAACGTCTTGTGCAAGTTGAGGTGGCTCACATCGGCGCCGAACTTGCCGGGCTGGGCGAGGCCGACCATCGCGTTGAGGTTCGCCCCATCGACGTACATCTGCCCGCCGTGGCGGTGGACGATCTCGCACAGCTCAGCGATCTTGGCCTCGAACACACCGTGCGTCGACGGGTACGTGACCATTGCTGCGGCCAGTTCCGCGCCTGCAGCGGCTGCCTTGGCCTCCATGTCGTCGAGATCGATGTTGCCGCGTTCGTCGCAACGCACGACGACCACCTTCAGTCCGGCCATCACCGCGCTGGCGGCGTTCGTGCCGTGCGCGCTCGATGGGATGAGGCAGATGTTCCTGCCGGCTTCGCCGCGACTGCGGTGGTAGGCACGGATCGCCAGCAGACCGGAGAACTCACCCTGACTGCCGGCGTTTGGCTGCAAGCTGATGGCGTCGTAGCCGGTGATCGCCAGGAGCATCGACTCGAGCTGGGAGATCATCTCCCTGATCCCGATGGTCGATTCCTGCGGAGTGAACGGATGCATGTCGGCCAGCCCTGGCCAGGTGAGCGGCTCCATCTCGACGGTGGCGTTGAGCTTCATCGTGCACGAACCCAGCGGGATCATCGAACGATCGAGGGCAAGGTCTTTGTCGGCAAGCCGGCGCAGATAGCGGAGCATCTCGTGCTCGGAGTGATGTCGCTCGAACACGCTCTGGGTGAGGAACTCGTCGGTTCGTCGCCCGGGCAAACCCTCGGTGCTGGAGTCGGCGATCTCGGCAGTCACCTCGAACGCGGCGAGCACCGCACCCACTGTCGATCGATTGGAGGTCTCGTCGAAGCTGAAACCGATCGTGTTCCCGTCGACGTATCGCAGGTCGATGCCGGCGGCAGCGGCGCGGGCCAGCACTGCCTGCGCGTCGCACCGGACCTGCAGGGTGTCGAACCACGTGTCGTTCACCAGTGCGAATCCGGCGGCGCGCAGTCCATCGGCCGCCATCGAGGTGAGTCGATGAGTACGCGCGGCGATCTTGCGGAGCCCGTCGGACCCGTGCCATGCCGCGTAGAACCCGGCGATGTTGGCCAGCAGCACCTGTGCTGTGCAGATGTTCGACGTCGCCTTCTCGCGGCGGATGTGCTGCTCGCGAGTCTGCAGTGCCAAACGCAGTGCGGGCCGACCTGCCGTGTCGGTGCTGACCCCCACGAGGCGGCCGGGGAGGGCACGGGCGGCGGCTTCGCCCGAGGCGATGAAGGCCGCGTGGGGACCCCCGAAACCCATCGATACGCCGAAGCGCTGTGCCGACCCGATGGCGATGTCGGCGCCGAGTTGGCCGGGTGGCACGGTGAGCGTGCAGGCCAGCAGATCGGTGGCAACCACCGCAAGGCCACCAGCCGCGTGGACTGCGTCGATCTTCGCCCGCCAGTCGGTGATCGCACCGCTCGAAGTCGGCAGGCTGAACAGCGCACCGAAGCACCCGCCGGCGGCGTCGCCGTCGTGGCCGACCACCAACTCGATGCCGACCGGCTCGGCCCGGGTGGTGAGCACGGCGATGGTCTGCGGATGTGTGTCGCCGTGCACGAGGAAGCGGTTGCTGTCGGACTTCGATAGACGGCGGGCCATCGTCATCGCCTCGGCCGCAGCAGTGGCCTCGTCGAGCAACGATGCGTTAGCCATCTCGAAACCGGTGAGCTCGGCAACCATCGTCTGGAAGTTGAGCAACGCCTCCAGGCGGCCCTGGCTGATCTCCGGCTGGTACGGCGTGTAGGCCGTGTACCACGCCGGGTTCTCCAGCACGTTGCGCAGGATCACCGGGGGAGTGATAGTGCCGTAGTAGCCCATCCCGATGAGACTGGTGCGAGCCACGTTGCGCGCTGCCAGTTGGCGAAGTTCGCCGAGCACGGACTCGGGTGACCGTGGCGCACCCAGTTCGAGCTTGCCCGACATGCGGATGACGGGTGGCAACGTGTGGTCGAGGAGCGCTTCGACGGACTGCTCACCGATTGCCGCGAGCATGTGCTGTCGATCGGCTTCGGACGCCGATGTGTGGCGGCGGGTGAACTCGCCGGCATCGATCAACTCGTCGAGCGCTGCTCTCATGACTACTCCCTGGGGTCGCAGATGAACTTGGTCCCCAGCTGTCATCGGTACCTGAGAGCTTCTCCGGACGCTCGAGAGCGTGCGAATTTCCCCTTCGGCGAGCGAGCCGGAGCCCGCTGCTTTCCAGCGTTGCCTTCCCGCGCGGTCCGTTTGCCTGAGAGATTCCGGGGAGGTTGCTCCTTCGGCGCCGCAACGCTGGCTGCGTTGCAGGCTCTCCCGCGTGGGCTATTGCACGGGTCACTGTACCGTTCGCGCTCGTGCACTGAGTGCACCCGGGACATGCGTTCATATGTGCCGGAGACTTGGAAAGGTGGAGCCGTGAAAAAGGATCAAGGTTCATCTCGAACTCGGTGGGCGGCAGTCGGTGCGGCGGTGGCGGTGGCAATCGGTGCAGGCGGCGGTATCGCGGTGACAAGTGCGGCGGTGAGCTCCGGTAGCCGAGCCGTTTTCGTGCCGATCAACCCGTGCCGATTGCTCGACACCCGGACGGCGACGCTCGTGGGCCCGAGGAACACGCCGCTCGGCGCCGGCGAGACCTACACGCAGCAGGTGACGGGCTCCAACGGCAACTGCACGATCCCGTCGGATGCGACCGCAGTGGCCATGAACATGACCGTGGTCGATGGCACCGCCGGCAGCTTCTTGACCATCTGGCCATCCGACGCCGCCAAGCCACTGGCGTCGGTGCTGAACTGGCAAGCGGGCGATGCCGCGAGACCGAACAAGGTCGACGTGCGCCTGTCGCCCGAGGGCAGGATCAACTTCTACAACAACGGCGGAACGGTGAACGTCATCGCCGACGTCGTCGGCTACTACGCCGACCACAACCACGACGATCGCTACCCGCAGAAGGTTCAGGTGACCTTCGACCTCGCCGCGGGCGGGATCAGTAGCCCGATCTCGGTGCCGCCGAACGTGCCCGTGTCGCTGACGGGTGTGGTGTCGACATCCGGTGTGAGGGGAGTCGGCCAAGCAACGTTGCTCTCGGCTCCCGGTGCCTTCATCGAGTGGACCGGCCTTGAATCAACTGCCTTCTCTGGAGTCACGCAGGGCTTCGGACTCACTCAGGGTCAACATGTCTTGTACGTCGACTTCAACCATCTCGTCGATGTCGAGATCGACAGCGCCACCACGATCCGAATCCACAACGAGTCCCTGCTGCCGGTGGCCGGAGTCGTCACGCTCACCTGGTGACAACGCGCTGGCGGAGCCGATCTCGCCGGTTGTGCGCGAGCACCTTGTTGTGGCGACCTAGGGTGCGAATCACCGGGACGGACGACATTGACTGTCTCGTTGATCATTGGAGAGAGGGGAAGTCAATGAGGGAATCGAAGGTCTGGCGCGTCAGGTGGGCAGCGGTTGGCGCCGCGCTTGCCGTGGCGGTAGGAGCCGGCGGTGGAATCGCCATCACGAATGCTGCAGTCAGCTCTGGTGAGCGAGACGTGTTCGTCCCGATCACACCGTGCCGTTTGATGGACACCCGGGCGGCCACGCAGGTGGGTCCGAGGGCCACGCCGATCGGCGCGGGTGAGACGTACACGCAGGTCGTGCGGGGCACCAACGGCAACTGCACGATCTCGGCCGACGCGATCGCGGTGGCCATGAACGTGACCGTGGTCGATGGCACTGCAGGCAGCTTCTTGACGGTCTGGCCGTCCGACGCCGCCAAGCCACTCGCCTCGTCGTTGAACTGGCAAGCGGGCCAAGCGGCTACGCCGAACAAGGTCGACGTGCGTCTGTCGGCCGACGGCAAGGTCAGCTTCTTCAACTTGGGTGGAACGGTCAACGTCATCGCCGACGTCGTCGGCTACTACGCCGACCACAACTTCGACGACCGCTACCTCCCGAAGAACGGATCGGTCGAGTTTGGCCATCCGGCGTTCACGGCCGGAGCCGGCGGCGCCGGCGTCGTCTTCGCCAACGGGTGCATCAGGTCGGGCAACGCCAACGCCCTCGAGGCGTCGGTTTCATTGCCGATCGGAGTCAAGGTGACGGGCTTCAAGGCAGAGGTCCGCGACGACGATGCCGCAGGCAACCTCACCCTGGATTTGCTCAAGGTCTCGAACCTGGTTCCCACCATCGCCAGCGTGTCAACGACCGGAGTACCAGGCCTCACGACCGTGACGGCCACCCTCGCCGTGCCGGAGGTGGTCGACTCGGGCGAGTACTTCTTCATGCGTTTCACTCCGACCGCCGCCTTTACCCTCGTGGCCGTATGTGGGGTCGAGATCCAGTACACCGCACCCTGACCCGGTGCGTTCCTGTCGCGGTGCGGATGATCCGCGCCGCGACAGGAACCGTTGGCAACATTGTCGGCGGTTGATCCACCCGGCCGTTTGTGGCGAATGTCGTTCGTGCAAACATCGACGTCCGTAGATCGTCAATCAACCGCCATCCGCTTCGCCTTGGCGCTGAACGCCTTGGTCGCCGCGGTGGCGCTGGCCATCAAGTTCGGTGAGGTCGCGACCACGGCGGATCCGCAGTTTCCGAGCGTTTTTGGCCGCGTTGCGAACGAACTCTGCTACTTCACCATCGAATCCAACCTCATCGTGCTGGCGGTGTGCGTGGCACTGGCCTGGCGACCGGAGCGCTGGCGATGGATGGCCGGCTCACCTCGGCTGACCGGGCTCGTATGCATCACGGTCACCGGTGTCGTCTACTACACGTTGCTCGCTGCCGACCAGCACTACGTCGGGATCGCCGTGGTCGGCGATGTTCTGGCGCATGCGGTTTCACCGTTGCTGTTCGTCGGTACGTGGCTGCTCGGGCGACGCGGCGAGTTTCAGCGCCAACACCTCGCTCTGATGCTGATCTTCCCGGTGCTGTGGGTGGGGCTCACGCTGGTGCGTGGAGCGATCATCCACATCTACCCGTACGACTTCGTCGATGTGAAGGCCAATGGCTACGTCTCGGTCGTCATCACGGTCGTGGTGATGCTGGCCGCGGCCCGTGGCCTGGCGGCATTGGCGGTTCGCGTGGATGGGTGGCGCAAGCAGGCCGCACTACTCGACGGTCCCGTACGCACCCTGGAGCCCAGTCTGGGCTGAGGGGGCGACCTCACCGACGGCGGCCCGCAGGTCAGCGACGAACTGCTCGATCTTGTCGTGATGAACCTTGCTGACGGTGCAGTGAAGTGACGGCGGTGGGCCCTGGCGGTCGACGTACCAACCTCGCCGCCACAGCCCGTCGGCCACGGCGAAGATGTCGAGCTGTGCCGGGTCGGTGGCACCGAACGCCAGCAGCGTCGCTTGGGGTCGAGCCCGGATGGTCAGCTCGGGGATCTCGGCAATCGAGTCAGCGAGCTGAACACACGCCTGCCGTGCCGCGGCCGTCACCCGCGCGTAGCCCTCGTCGCCGAGGTAGTGCATCACCGCCCACGCTGCCGCCATCGAGCCGCCGCCCTTGGTGCCGAGCACGCCGGAGGAGCCGTAGACGCCACCGAGCCAGTTGTCGGTGACGTAGGTCTGGTAGCTGCGCAGCCGCTTGGTGCGGTGCATGATGACCGACGCGCCCTTGGCGGTGTAGCCGAACTTGTGCAGATCAACCGAGATGCTCGTGACGCCGGGTACCGAGAAGTTCCATGGCGGGATCGCCTCGCCGAGTCGAGCGAGGTAGGTCAGCACGACGCCACCCATGCACGCGTCGACGTGGCAGTTGATGTTGCGCGTCGCAGCAACCGCGGCGATGTCTGCGACGGGGTCGATGACGCCTTGCGGGTACTGCGGTGCCGAGGCGACGAGCAGCACCGTGTTGTGGTCGACGGCGGCTTCCATCGCCTCCACATCGGCGCGCCAGTCGGCACCGACAGGGATTCGCCGACTCTCCAAACCGAAGTAGTTGCAGCCCTTCTCGAACGCAGCGTGCGCCGAGCTGGGCAGCACGACGTTTGGCTCGGTGATGCCGAGCTCGGCGCGACCGCGCTCGCGGGCGGCCTTGACCGCCAGGAGAATGCTCTCGGTGCCGCCCGACGTCATGAACCCGGCAGCCTGATCGTCGGCTTCCAGCCATTCGCCGACGATGGCGACGACCTCCGCCTGGATCGTCCGCAAGCTCGGGAACGCATCGGTGTTCAGGGCGTTCTCGGTGGAGTACCGCCGGTACGCCTCTTCGGCAACGGCCAGTACGTCGTCGCCGGCGTAGTACACGAGCGTGAAGGCTCGACCTTCACGCCAACGAACGTCGTTGCCCTTGAGATCGTCGAGGTGGGCGAAGATCGCTTCCGCCGGCATGCCGCTGTTCGGTAAGGCCATGCGCCGAAGGTAGCCGTTAGCGCTAGGGCGTGGCGCTTGCGGTCACAGCGTCGGCGATGACCGGCAGCAGATCGTCGGAGACGGCGGGAAACTTGCCGCTCACCATCAGCGCAACCGTCAGGCCATCGGGCCGGTTGACCACGATCGTGTGGGTCGACTCGATCGTGCCGGTGTGGCCCCACGAACCGTCGGCGAACAGCATCGTTCCCAACCCGTAGCTCCACCACACAGGCGGAGGCGGAATCTCGACGGGCACCGATATCGAAGTGCGCATCTCATCGACGATCGCCGGATCGAGCAACTGGTGCCCGGGTGAGTCCGGGCGGAGTGCCGCGGCGATCTTGGCGACATCGAGTGGAGTGGCCACCCATTCTCCTGCCGGGCCCAGCGCTTCCATGTAGTTGCGGCCGGCGCCCGAGGCGTGCAGCGCGTCGCCCGGCTCGGTGTCGAAGGTCGGCGCCAAGTGCGCCTTGGCCCCGATGGGTTCCAACACTCGCTCCTCGATCGCCGCGTCGAACGTCTGGCCCGTGACCTTTTCGATCAACAGGCCGAGCAGGCAGAAGTTGGTGTTGCTGTACCGGAACGCAGAGCCGGGATCGAACAGCAGCACCTGGCCGAACGCCGCGGCCGCAGCCTGATGCCAGTCGTCGACGCCGTGGCCGAAGAAGATGGCCCTGGAGACGGGGAAGCCGGAGGTGTGCGACAGCAGTTGCCGCACGGTGATCGTGGCCAGCCGCGGATCGTCGAACGGGCCGGCGACCCCGAGTTGATCGACGAACGGCTTGTCGAGCTCGATCGAGCCCTCGTCGATCAGTTGCATGATCGTGATGGCGGTGAGCATCTTGGAGACGCTGGCCAGGCGGAACCTCGTGTGGACCGTGGCCACACGTGACTCGAACGGGTTCTCCATGCCGAAGGCCGCGGTGTGCAGAGCCTTGCCATCACGAATCACGGCGACACCAGCCGATAGGTCACCGAGGTCGACAGTTGCCGCAGCGATCACGGCATCGAAGGCCGGCGCGTTGAATGCCGCCGGCTTCGCTGGGGTCGTGGTGGTCGTGGTGGTCGCTGGGATCGTCGTGACGATCGGGGGAGTGGTGGTCGTGCTCGTCGATGTGGTCGAGGTTCGCGGTGCGGCCGAACTTGCCGATGTCGATTCCGTGGGCGAAGTCAAGATCGAGATCGAGGTGGTGCTCG
>DATAJN010000348.1:0-4204 GCA_036262105.1 Ilumatobacteraceae bacterium | reverse complement strand
CCGCTCGCCGCGGCGAGCACGTCGAGCGCTGCCGGATTGATGCGCCGACCGGCATCGACGATCGGGATCTCGATCGCATCGCGAGTATCACCATCGCCGAGCAGACCGATGCTCGAAAGCTTGAGACGCTCGAGAAAGGTGACGTTCGACTGTTGGAAGGTCTGTTGCGTGTTGGGAAGCCCGGCACCCACCAGAGCAAGCGGTAGCCGCTGCACGTTGGCGATGTCTTGAATCGACACCCCGAGCTGACGTAGGTCGTCGGGCGCGGCAGCTTGCAACTCGTCGGCGAGCACCACGATGGTGCGGTGCCGCTTTGCTGCCGCCCGGGCGAGTTGCTCGAGCAACGAGTGAACCGAATGCGCCAGCATCCGGGGGTCGCGCGCCCCGAATCGTGCCTCGACGCCGATGCCGATCGGCGCCGCTCGAACCGAGACTTCGGGCTCGACACGCCGCAGCCCTCGGCGTGTCGCCCCGCTGAGTTGCGCCTCGAGCACCGGTTGTTGCTCGGCGATGCGCTGCACGAGCGACTCGGTACCCGACCACCTCACCACCAACGAGCGACTCTCGAGCGACACGTGTCGTTCGATCTCCGCCAACAGCACGGTCTTGCCCGTGCCGCGCGGGCCGACGATGACGGAGTGGAACTCATGACGCCCTGGCCCTCGGCCCAGTCCCGACAGGATCGCATGAAGGATCTCTTCACGACCGGCCAACAGTGGAGGTGCCACCCCGAACCCCGGATTGAACGGGTTGTCTGGATACTCCTGGATACTTCCGCGTCGGCTGGCCATCACGCCGCTCCCACATGCAGCCAGCCTGCGTTCACATGACACACCCTACGAAACGGGTGTCACGCGGTACTCCGTCGGCTCAACACCCCCAAGGGAGCGTTCCGACATGGCCGGCGAGGGATTCCCTACGAAGCCAGACGGGCGGCGACTGCTCTCGCCAAGGTGTCGAACTCAGTGTCCGGAATCGCTTTCCAGTCGAGCACCAATTCCGTCAGCTTCTCCGGCCAGGCGACCCACACACCGCTCATCGAGAAGGGCTTGGCGAACCAGCCCCACTCGGCGTTCACGAAGCACAGCGCGGCGTGCACCGGCACGGAGGTGAGACCGGCCTGGGCGAGCAGGTTCTCCACCCCGATCACATGGCGGTCGAGACCGTCCACCAGATGGCTGCGGTCCTTTCCGGCGACGAACAGACGCTCTTCGACCTTGAACCATCCGCCGACATCGCGCCGTTCGACGCGACCGTCGAAATCTTTTGCCTCGACCACCCAAACGCCAGATGGCGCTACGACGAGGTGGTTGAGCGTGGCCTTGGCGCCGGGCACTCTCCGATCGTCGAGCACGATCGCCCTTCCGTGCAACGTCTTGTGGAGGTGTTCCGACAAGCCATCACCGGTGAGCCCGGTTGGCGAGACCCGCGTCGATTGCGCGGAAGAGTTGCGATCACTCATACCTTAGACCTGTTTCGGTAGCAATCGGGCAGGCATGAACCAGTATCGGCGTGGCTCGTCGGGGCGTAAATGAATGCGGACCGAAATGGGCCATTCGGCACACTCGGCCCGGCTGTGCAGCGGATTCAGAGGCCGCGCGGCGAGTCCTCGAACGCTTTGATGTCGTTCCGCTCGCCCTGCACGACGAGGCGCACCTTGTCGATCGGTCGGCCATAGGCATGCAGCACGATCTCTCCCGGTAGGCCGACCACGACCACACCCGGCTCACCCTTCTTGACGACGAGGTCGGTCCGCCCCGTGCTACGCAACGTGACACCGACAGGCGAACGGCGGTACATCAGCCGGCCCATCATCTTCAGCACCTTCCACATGGCATCGTCGCGGGCCGCGTCGTCGGCTCGCACCTCCCACGAGGGCTGGGCGCGACGAACGTCTTCGTGGTGCACGAAGAACTCGACACAGTTGGCCTTGTCGCCGAGCATGGGTACAGCGAAGGGCGACCAGAGCGGCGGCCCGCTGCGGAACTGCTCGACCATGTCGTCAAACGGCTTCTCGGCGATCGACGCCATGACTTGGTTGGTTCGCTTGGCGAGTAGGGGAACGATGATGCCCACGGCTGCATCAGGGCGCCGCTCGCGCACCAGCAGGTGAGCGAGCAGATCGCGGGTCGTCCATCCTTCGCACAACGTGGGTTTGTCAGGGCCGAGCTCGTCGAGCAGATCAGACAGAGCGGCACGTTCGTCAGCAGCGATGGTCACACCCTCACGGTAGGGCAACCGAGACGCGAGTGCGTCCCGCCGCCATCGCATTCGGCAACTATTCATCAAGACGGGAACCAATCGTGCGCGTCACAGCGTCGAATCGGCATGACGCGTGCACTTTCCTCCGCAGCGATCGTTGCCGCAGCGGCCCTGACCATCGCTGCGTGCTCCGGCGACAATTCGCATTCCGCATCGTCGGGTTCGACGACGACCACCTCGACGTCGGCGGTCGTGAAATCGACAACGACGACAGTTCCAAAGACGCAGACGACCGAGCCGCACGGGCCGGCGCGTTTCAGTTCGATCGGGTCGTCGCGACTCAGGTTCTTCGCCGAGTGCCCCGATCTCCTGTCGTACATGCAAGAGCAGGCGTCGAAGCGCGTGACCGCGTGGGGTCTCGGCGGATCACCGTGGAACAACTACGGCGGCGGTCCCGTCCCGATGATGGAGGCGAGCAAGGCGGCGCCGGCGTCAGCGCCGCCATTGGGCGTTGGCGACGCCGCGGCAACTTCCGGTACGGCCGCCCCGACCTATTCAGGCACCAACACTCAAGAGGTCGGGGTCGATGAAGGCGACATCGTCGAGACCGATGGCAGCCACGTGTTCGTAGCATCGCAAGACGGCGTCAGGATCGTCGACGTCGCCGACGCTCGGGTCACGGCGAAGCTCGACCTCCCCGACGGCACCGATCAACTGCTGCTCGACGGCACCCGCCTGCTGGTGACGACGCAGCCCTACACGGGCATCGACACGATCGTGTCGCTGTTCGATGTGAGCGATGAGTCGTCGCCCACGCTCCTGCACCGCAGCCATCTCGAGGGTCACCTCATCGCCGCACGGGCTGTCGACGGCACGGCTCGTCTCGTGCTGACATCCACGCTCGACAGTCGCCTCCCCTTCGTGCATCCCGATCAGTTCGGGTTCGACGAGGCGCGGGCGCTGCAGCGCAACAAGGAGATCATCGCCCAATCGACTGCCGCGGACTGGATGCCGCGGTGGTTCGACGAGGCCGCCGATGGGTCGTTCGGAGCCATGTCCGACGCACTCGACTGCGCGGCTGTTGCCGCGCCCAGCGAGTTCGCCGGGCTCGGTGTGTCGTGGATCGCATCCGTCGATCTGCGAGGCACCGGAGAGCCGGTTGGCTCCGCCGGGATCGTGTCGAACAGCGACATCGTGTACGCCTCGGCGACCAGCATCTACATGGCGACACTTCCGTGGGACTGGTACCAGCCACTCGACGGCGTGGCGCCGCCGCAAGAACCGGCGGCAACGTTGATCCACAAGTTCTCGTTGGGTGCAAACGGCGCAGCGTCGTACGTCGCCTCCGGAGAAGTCCCCGGCCAGTTGCTGAACCAGTTCTCGATGAGCGAGTACAACGACGACCTTCGCGTCGCCACGACCGCATTCAACTGGACCGGTGACCAGACATCCACGTCGGCCGTCAGGGTGCTGCGTCCCAACGGCAATGAGTTGACGCAGGTCGGCATGGTCGACGGGCTTGGCGACAACGAGCAGATCTACGCGGTTCGGTTCCTCGGCACGCAGGGTTATGTGGTGACGTTCCGCCAGACCGATCCGCTGTATGTCATCGATCTCAGCGACCCGACGGCGCCGGCAGTGACCGGCGAGTTGAAGATCCCGGGGTACTCGGCGTACCTGCACCCGGTCGGCGATGGCCTGTTGCTGGGTGTCGGCCAGGATGCGTCGGAAGACGGACGGGTGCAGGGCACGCAGCTTTCGCTGTTCGATGTGCACGACCCCGCCAACCCGCAGCGCCTGTCGACGTTGGCGATCGGTGGTTACAGCGAGGCCGAATGGGACCACCACGCCTTCCTGTACTGGCCGGAGGACGGCACCATCGTGCTGCCGGTGTCGCCGGGTTGGAACAACTGCGGTCCCATCGATTGCCTCGCTGGTTCGCTGACCAATCAGGTCGGTGGCGTGGTCGTGGCCCAACTGCAAGGGACGACCCTGGTTGGTC
>DATAJN010000347.1:0-9590 GCA_036262105.1 Ilumatobacteraceae bacterium | reverse complement strand
GCAAGCCGAGGTGATCCAGGAGCGGCAGCATGTCGGCCAGAGGGATCGATTCGCCCCGGCGATAGATGCGGAACCTCCAACTGCCGTCACTGCGTTGCAGCAGATCGGTGGAAAGGTCGGAAACGCCGTTGGCCAGTGTGTCGATGTTGACGAAATCGAGCGCCGCGACGGCCGGGTCGTTGAGCTCGTCATAGCCCGCCGGGATAGCCGGCTCCAGCCGATCGACCAGATCGGCGCGCGCCCCGAGCGAGGCTCGAACGGCGTCGAGCCAATCATCGGCTATGTGGATGGTGGTCATGCATCTCCCGGCAACGCTGGCGGCAGTTTTCCCTGCTTGGCGACACTAGTCGGTAGCGTGTGAGAAATGAGCCGCCCCACTTTTCGGCGCCGGGCCGAGTCGCATCCCGGTCACCGCTCAGTCGCAGGTGGTCTGGCGCGAGCTGCCGTCTTCGGGGTCAGCGACGGCCTCGTTTCCAACGTGTCGTTGGTGATCGGCTTCGCAGGCGCCGGGGTCGCACCGTCGTATGTTCGCCTCGCCGGTCTCGCCGGGGCAATCGCCGGGGCCACGAGCATGGCGGCCGGCGAATGGGTCAGCATCTCTGCGCAGAACGAGATGGTGTTTCGTGAGCTGGCTGTCGAGCGGCGCGAGCTTGCGCACAATCCAGTATCCGAAACCGAGGAGCTCGCGGCGATGTACGAAGGGCACGGGATGACTCGCCAGATCGCCCTCGATGCCGCTGCCGACGTCATGCGCGTGCCCGAGTCAGCGCTTGCGGTGCACGCCCGCGAGGAGCTCGGTGTCGATCCCAACGAGCTTGGTTCGCCGTGGAGCGCCGCCGGGCTTTCGCTGGTGTGCTTCCTGGTCGGCGCGATCTTGCCCGTCATCCCCTGGTTTGCCGGTCACGGCAATGGCGCCAAGTTGGCGTCGATCGGCATCGGTGTCGTTGCGGCGGCCGCCGTCGGGCTGATGATCGGCAAGTTCGCCGAGCGTCGCATGCTGTGGAGCGCCGCCCGCCAAGTGCTCATCCTGTTGATCGCCTGCGGCGCCACCTACCTGGTCGGCAGAGCACTCGGCGTCAGCGTCAACTAGTTTCGCCGGTCAGAAGCCCTGGGAGCGCTGGCGATCGGGCGTGATCTGCAGGATCACTCGTTCACTGTGAATCTCCGGTGAGTAGTCGCCACCTGTGTACTTCCGCGAGAGCGCGTCGATGCTTGCTCTCGCCTCGGGGCCGCGCACCTCACTGGTGACCTTGCCGCGCACCTCTGCGTACGCGTAGGGGTTCTCGGAGCTCCAGATCGTGACGGTGACGTTCGGATTGGCCTGGATCGCCTTGTACTTGGCGCGGTGCACCTCGGTGTTGATCAACACATGGTCGTCGTCGGCGTCGACCCACATCAAGTGGGTGCTGATCGAGCCGTTGGGCAGGTGGAAGGAAATCGAGCCGAAGTTCTTGCCGCGGGCGAGGTCGCGAATCACTGGATCAAGCATGAGACCAACATACGTGCTTCGATGTGGGGATGCGTCAACTGAACGTGCTCGGAGAAGAGCTGCAGCCCTGCTCGCTCGACCCGTTGACCGGCTACTACCGCACCGGTTGCTGCGAGAACAGGGGCGACGACCCCGGCCTTCACGTGGTGTGCGTCGTTGCCACCGACGAGTTCCTTGCATATTCCCAGGCGGTCGGAAACGACCTCTCCACCCCGATGCCTCAATACGGCTTTGCCGGTTTGAGCAACGGCGACCAATGGTGCCTCTGCGCATCACGTTGGCAGGAGGCGTTCGAGGCAGGTGCGGCGCCAAAGGTGCGACTGGCGGCCACGCACCTGTCGGCCCTCGAGTACTCGACGCTGGCGGACCTACGCGCTCACTCGGTCGACGGCTGATCCAAGGGCGAGCCCCACTGGTCGTCACGGCGGATCAGTTCTCCCTGCCCGGTGATTGCCAGCGCTCGATAACCAATGAAGTTCGTCACCCACTCGACGCCATCGCGCCCCATGACGAACGCCGCAGTTGCGAACGCGTCGGCCCAGGTGAGGTGCGGACCGACCACGGTCATCGAAGCGAGCGACTTCGCCGGTTCGTCGGTCCGTCCATCCCACAAGTGACGGCCACGTGCCGCTGTTCCCGAGGTCGCCACTGCAAGTCCGTCGACTTCGACAAGGGCTCGAACGACACGTGGGTCGGCGCCGTTCGGGTCGGCGATGGCGATGCGCCACGGTGATCCGTCGTGAGCAGTGCCACGAGTCTGGATGTCGCCGCCCACGGAGAGGTACCAGTGGCCCAAACCGGCGCGGTCGAGGCACTTCGACGCGAGCTCCGCGGCCCAACCCTTGACGAAGCCTGCAGGGTCGACGATCTCGTCACCTGGACGCCGGGCGCGGAAGGCGCCACGACTCGCGTGCTCCAACCATGTGCAGGCGTCGACCACCTCGAGCACTTCGGGACTCGCATCCAAGACGTGAAGTTCGCCGCGGTTGATGCGACTGATCTGGCTCGTCGGGCGATAGGTGGAAAACATGTCTTCCAGACGATCGAGCTCGGCCCACATCTCGGCGATCGCCGCCTCAGCGACCGCAACGTCGACCACGTCGTGCACGTGCACACTGGCGACCGTGCCCATCACCGGATGCGTACGAATCACGCGAGGGGCAAGGGTCGCTGTCATCCCGTCGTGCCATCGAGGATCGCCTGCAGCGAACGAACGTAGGCATCGGAGGTGATGGTTGCGCCGCTGACCCCGTTGATGTTCGTCCCCTGAGCCTTCATCACCTGTTGGTGAAGGATCGGCAGTGCTTGCTGGTTGATCCTCACCGATCTGCCATGCGAGTCGGGCGAGCGGATGGCGTCGACATTGCAGATCTGACCGTTGCTCGACACAACCGCTTCGACCTGGACCGGGCCCCATCGTGTGTTGACCGATGGACCGTCGACCGTCTTGCCAGTGCACGTACCGCCGCTTGCTGCCGGGGTCTTGGTCTTCGCGGGTGTCGTTGCTACTGGCTGCTGGCCGGATGCTGTGCCGCCGTCCCCGCCTTGTGCGATTGCCGGCAGTGTCGACGAGACCAACGGTGGTTGGGTCGGAGCCGGCGGCGCACCAGTATCCGGCGAGGCAGCAGGATCACCGATCGCGTTGCCGGCAAGGCCACTGGATGGGCGGTCGAGCAGAGCAATGAGACCTGATGCGGCTGCGGTCATCGCCACCGCGGGCATCAGCCGTCTGACCAGCGAGTGGGTGGGGCGTTGGCTCATTGGTTCACCACCACGGCTGCTCGAAGTGAATGTCTTCTGCGGCGACGCCCGCTTCGCGCAGCCCGGCGCGACCCGCCCACAGCAACCGCTCGGGGCCGCACAGCACGGTGACCCGTTCGGTGATATCGGGGATGGCCTTGCGCAACACCTTCCCCGAGAACGGATCGCGGACGGCCAGCGTTGCGGTCGGCCCGACGAGGGTCATCAGCTCTCCACCCAGCTCGCGGGCCAGGCCGCGCAACTCGTTGGCGTACACGAGGTCGTCGTGCCGATGGGCCCGGTAGAGCACGATCGGCTGATGGCCACGGTCGAGTCGTTCGAGCATCGCCTTGACCGGGGCGACCCCGATGCCGCCGACGATGAACAGCACCTTGCGGTTCTCGATCGCCTGAGGAGTGCATGCGCCGAAGGGACCCTCGATGATCACACGGGTTCCTTTCGGGAGCGCGGCGATCGAGGCACTCCCGTCGCCGAGCGACTTGACGGAGATCTTGAGTCCGTGTGTCGTCGGTGCCGCTGAGAGCGAGAAGGGATGCGCCTGCCACCACAGCCCCTTGGCCAGGGGACGCACGATCACGAACTGACCGGCGTCGCCGATCATCTTGTCGAGGGCACCGCCGGCAAGGCGCAGCTCGGTCGTGTTGTTGTTCAGCTTGCGCTTTTCGGCAATGTGCAGCGGGTGCATCGCGGCGACAAACAGTCGTCCCCAGCGACCACGAATGAGCATCACGCCAACTCCGACGTGCAAGGCGATCCAGAGCCATCGCGCCAAGGTGTCGTCGGCGAACAGCTGGCCGAGCACGATCTCGTGAGAGAAGGACATGGCGAAGCCTGCGTACGCCAAGAGATGGACGAAGTACCACGTCTCGTACGACATCTGACGTCGGATGCTGCGGAGAGAGGTGATGGTGACGACGCCGATGATCAGCGACCCCACGAAGGCCAACGCCATGTACGACTCGCGCCCTGTGAGGTCGATGATCGCCGACGCGAAACCGATGTCGAGCCCCCACGCGAAGACTCCGGCGACGACGTGCAGCCCAATCAGGACGGCCATCGTCTCACCCAGGATGCGGTGCCAGATGAACACCCGATCGAGGCCGTATCGATGCTCGATGGCCACCGGCCGGCCTGCCAGCGCGAGACCGGCGAGGCCGGCAAACGAAGCTGCTATTCCGGTGAACTGAGTCAGACTGGTTGCCGCCGGGATGGCGCCCTTGGCCAGGTTGCCGAAGCCACCGTGACGAAGCCACACCGTGAGGATGATTCCGAACGAGGCTCCGAAGAACGACAGCAGGTGGTTGTCGCTGAGCACGGTGTAGTGCCGGCGCTGCAGCGGTTGCGCGCTCGCCGCGCCCCGGCGCGCCGGGGCGCGATCACGAAGGTCGCTCGGCATGGCCCCCACTCTGTCCGACTTGGGCCAAACATGCACGAGATCCGAGTAAGAGTTCGGTGAGATGAAACAACTCGACGAAGTCGACAAGACTGCTGACCGATGGCGCGAGGTCGACTCCGTGTGTACCTGGGTGCGGCGCCGGGCGTCGGAAAGACACACGCCATGCTGGAAGAAGCGTTGCGACGATCGGGGCGCGGCGCCGACATCGTGGTCGGGATCCTCCAAGACGACGGGCGAGCGACCATCCAAGCCTTGGCGGAAAGGCTCGAGGCGGTGGCGAGCAAACCGGATTCGCGAGGAGTGTCCGACCTCGACGTGGTCGCCGTACGCATCCGCAGACCACAGGTGGTTCTCGTCGACGACCTCGCCCATCGCAACCGCGATGACATCGCTCGGTGGGAGTCGGTCGAAGAGCTACTGGCCGACGGCATCGAGGTGATCACCACGGTCAACATCGGCTCCCTGGAGTCGCTGCGAGACATCGTCACTGCGATCACAGGAACTGCTCCGGAGGTCACCGTTCCCGATTCCGTCGTACAAGCCGCCGACCAGATCGAGCTCGTCGACATGAGTCCGGAGGCACTGCGCCGCCGCCTCGCTCACGGCCACATCTACCCGTCGGAGCGCGTCGATGCGTCGCTGGCAAACCTGTTTCGACCGGCCGTGCTCGGTGCGCTCCGCCAGCTGAGTCTGCTGTGGTTGGCTGATCGCGTCGAGGAGCAACTCGAGCATCAACTCGTTCCCGAGCTGCCCGGCGATGCCCGCAAGGTGCGCGAACGGATCGTCGTGGCTCTCGCCGGCCAGGGCGGAGATCGAGTCGTCCGGCGGGCCGCACGTCTAGCCGGTAGAACTGGAGCACACATCGTTGGTGTGCACGTCGTCAGTCCGCGACGTCAGCCCGGACCTGACCTCGAACATCAGCGACGGCTGCTCACCGGACTCGGTGGGGTGTACCGCGAAGTGGTCGGAGACGACGTCGCCGGTGCGCTGGCCGAGTTCGCCCGTGTCGAGCAGGCAACGCAATTGGTGATCGGCGCTTCGGCAGGTTCCGGCACAACGCCCAGGGGCTCCGTCGCTGCCGACCTGCTCAAGGACATCGGCGCCATCGACGTCCACGTCGTCCCCACCAATGTCACCGAGCAGACGGCTCGTCGAACGGTCGGCCGCCACTCGAGCACCGGTAGGCCGCGGCTCAACGTCATCGTGGCCTGGGCGCTCTGTGTTCTCGGGCTACCAGTGCTGACCGCCGTGCTCAGCGCTGCCCACAGGCACGTCTCCGTCGGCTCAGCCTTGATGATCGACCTGTGCGCGGTGATGGCGGTGGCAGCACTCGGCGGGATCGGCCCAGGAATCGCAGCCTCCGTTGCCGCGTTCGCTCTCACCAACTGGTTCCTCACCCCTCCGCTGCACACCCTCACCGTGGGCGAAGCGCAGAACGTCGTAGCGCTCACTGTGTTCATCCTGGTGACGGTGGTGGTAAGCGTCTCGGCGGATCGGGCCGCCCGTCGATCACGGGAAGCCACGCACGCCAGGGCTGAAGCGGCCGCGTTGGCAAGGTCGGCGGCCACGCTGGTCGGCGCCGACGATCCATTGCCAGATCTGTTGGAGCAGTTGCGTGCCACCTTCGGACTGAGTGCTGCGACGGTCATGGAGCGCAGCGAGCACGGTTGGTGGCCGACTCACGCGTCGGGCCAACCGGCACTGCTGAGCCCAGAAGAAGGAACGTCGATCGACATCTCCGCGTCTGGTGATCTGCTTCTCGTCGTCTCCGACGACGCTCTCCGACCGGAGCAACTGGAGGTGTTGCGCGCTTTCGGCGATCAATTGGCGATGGCGGTCGAGGCACGGCGGCTGCGCCGAGATGCCGCGAACGCCGACCTCTTGCTAGAAGCCAATGCCCTCCGCGCGGCGCTGTTGCAAGCCGTGTCGCACGACTTCCGTACTCCCCTGGCAACCATCAAGGCGTCATCGTCGGGATTGCTGCATCCCGACATCGATTTCTCGGCCGAGGACCGCAAGCAGCTCCTCAACGACATCGACGCCGCGGCCGACAGGCTCGACCGAATGGTACGCGACCTGCTCGACATGAGCCGGCTGCAGGCCGGTGCTGTCGAACTCGCGCTGAGCGCCGTAGCGTTGGAGGAAGTGGTCGCCGCCGCGCTGACAGGGCTACCGAATGCGAGCCAGCGTGTTGAAGTCGACGTCTCCGAGTCGCTGTCGATGGTGTCGGCGGACGCGGCGCTCCTGGAGCGTGCCGTCGCCAACCTGGTCTCGAACGCGCTCGCCTGGTCGCCGATCGACGCTCCGGTACGGGTCGAGGCCGGGCAGATCGGCGGCTCGATCGACCTCCGAATCATCGACCGTGGCCCCGGGATCCCTGTGGACGATCGCGAGCGCATCTTCCTCCCGTTCCAGCGCCTCGGCGACCGTTCGACCGACGCCGGCGCCGGGCTCGGCCTGGCGATCGCCAAGGGATTCGTCGAGGCGATGGGTGCTCAACTCGTGGTTGACGACACACCGGGTGGCGGTCTCACGTTGACGATTCGCCTTGCAGTTTCCGACGAGGACGACCGGTGAGCCGAATCCTGGTAGTCGACGACGAGCAGCAGATACGCCGCGCCCTCGACATCAACCTTCGCGCCCACGGCTACGAGGTGAGACTGGCCGCGACGGGTGAAGAGGCGTTGGTCGATGTCGTGGCGAACCTGCCGGATCTGGTGCTGCTCGACCTCGGCTTGCCGGGCATCGATGGGGTCGATGTGATTCGCGGATTGCGTGCTTGGACCTCGATCCCGATCATCGTGCTGTCGGCACGCGAGGGGGATCCGAGCAAGGTGGAAGCACTCGACGCCGGGGCCGACGACTACGTGACCAAGCCGTTCAGCATCAACGAACTGTTGGCCCGAGTGCGGGCCTCACTTCGTCGGCACCATCCCACCCCGCTGGAGCCGATGGTCGAAACCGCCGATTTCACGGTCGACCTGGTCAGCAAACGCGTCACTCGTGACGGCGTCTTCGTGCACATGACTCCCACGCAGTGGGCAATCATCGAGGAGTTGGTGCGCAACCCAGGTCGGTTGGTGACCCAGCGGCAGTTGCTGCAATCCGTGTGGGGACCTCAGTACGAACACGAGACCAACTACCTGCGAGTCCATCTGGCGGCTATTCGTCGCAAACTCGAACCGAACCCCGGACAGCCGAGGTACTTCCTGACGGCGCCGGGCATCGGCTACCGATTCGAGCCTTCATAGCCGTCTCTTAGCGCCTTCTTAACGGGGTCGGCTCCGATCTTGTCGTTCTGTAGACGTGGCAACGATGATCGTCCGGTTTGAGTAGGCACGTGCTCCTCGACGACGACCTTCGCCCGGCATCCGTGCCCGTCGATCTCAGCCCACCGCCAGCGCCCCAAGTGGAGCCCGCTCAGCAGATCCCTTCGACAATTCCGGAACCGATCAGTTACCGGTTGAAGAACCGGGTGCTGGGTCCGCCGTTGCACACAGAGCGGCTCGAGCACGAGACACTCGGGCGCCCGACCGCACTCGCTGTCTTCGCCTCCGACAACCTCTCGTCGTGCGCCTACGCCACCGAGGAGATCCTGCGCGTTCTGGTCATGG
This sequence comes from Ilumatobacteraceae bacterium, assembly GCA_036262105.1. Classification (GTDB taxonomy): domain Bacteria; phylum Actinomycetota; class Acidimicrobiia; order Acidimicrobiales; family Ilumatobacteraceae; genus JAENVT01. The sequence continues at coordinate 1,330 of DATAJN010000347.1, read as the reverse complement.
CCGTGGGCGTCGCCGCGTTCTCGCTGGTGACGCCAATCACCATCGCCTTGCTGGTCGTGCTCGGGTTCCTCATCCTCTCGTACCGCCAGACCATCAAGGCCTACCCGTCGGCCGGTGGCGCCTACATCGTCACCCGCGACAACTTCGGGCTGCTTCCGGCACAGGTGGCCGGAGTCGCCTTGCTGACCGACTACGTGCTGACGGTCGCCGTCTCGGTCGCCGCGGGAAGCGACGCACTCGCCTCGGCATTCACCTCGGTGGCTCCCTACAAGCACTGGATCGCCATTCTCTTCGTGATGGTGATCGCCTACGGCAACCTCCGCGGCACCAAGGAGTCCGGCAAGTTGTTCGCTGCTCCGACCTACTTCTTCATCATCAACATGTTCATCCTGATCGGTGTCGGTGTCGTGCGGTCAATCACCAAGGGGCTGCCCAAAGGCCCGACCTCGGGAGTCGACGGCATGCTGGCGCTCGGCACGCATCACGGAAACGGCCTCCTCATGGGAGCGACGGTCATCGTGGTGCTTCACGCTTTCGGCTCGGGTGGCGCCGCAGTGACGGGCGTCGAGGCGATCTCCAACGGAGTGCCTGCATTCCGGCCACCCGCTTGGAAGAACGCCCGTAGCACTTTGGTTGCGATGGGCGCACTTCTCGGCGTGATGTTCCTCGGATTGTCGATGCTCGCGGCACGCACTCGGGCGATGCCCTACGACGACGGCGTGCCATCGGTGATCTCACAGGTCGGCAAGCTGGTGTACGGAGAGACGCCTCTCGGCCATGCGTTGTTCTATGCACTGCAGGCCGGAACCATGTTGATCCTGGTCCTTGCGGCAAACACGAGCTTCGCCGACTTCCCTCGACTCGCTTCGTTCCACGCCGGTGACAACTTCATGCCGCGACAGTTCATGGTGCGCGGCCACCGCTTGGTGTTCTCCAACGGCATCATCTTCTTGTCGTTGGCGGCAATCGCCACCCTGCTGGCCACCGGCGGCGAGGTCAGCCGGCTGATCCCCCTGTACGCGATCGGCGTGTTCACCAGCTTCACGCTGAGCCAATCGGGCATGGCCAAGCACCACATCACGCACAAGGAGCCCAACTGGAAGATGGGCCTCGCCATCAATGCGATCGGGGCGTTGTTGTCGTTCCTGGTGCTGGCAATCGTCGCCGCGGTCAAGTTCCGCGAGGGTGCATGGGTGATCATGCTGCTCGTGCCGATCATGGTTTACGGGCTCGTGCGTCTCAATCGCGCCTACGAGGCCGAAGATCACGAACTTCACGAGGACGCTCAGGAGTTGGCGCGTGCTCGCACCCTGCGTACTCACTCGGTCGT
>DATAJN010000346.1:0-8847 GCA_036262105.1 Ilumatobacteraceae bacterium | reverse complement strand
CGCTTGCACCAACCTACTCCGTGGGCGGGTGACGTGAGATCAAGCCGCGTTGCTGCACCGTTCCTCGGGTAGTTCAGCGGCTGAGCTCTAGTCGGATCGGGAGCGACTTGAACGTCGAGACAAAGGTTGTCCTCGAGTACTCCACATCTCCATCGAGTTCGAGCAGGTGCACCCGTGGCAGGAACTTTTCGAAGAAGGTATTGAGCTGCAGCCTGGCAAGTGTGCTGCCGATGCATCGGTGCGGACCGATCCCGAAGGCCAGGTGCTCACGCACATCCTGGCGGGTGACGTCGAATCGGAAGGGTTGATCGAAGACCGACTCGTCGCGATTTGCCGAGGCCCATGACAGCAACATCCAGTCACCGGCTTGGATCTGCTTGCTTCCGACCGTGGTCGGCGACACTGCGTTGCGCATGAAGTGCTTCGTCGGTGTGACCCATCTCATCATCTCTTCGACGCCGTTTCCAATGAGCTGCGGATCTTGCTTCAGCCGGTCGAGTTGATCCGGGTGCCGAGCCAGGGCCTCGATCCCTCCGGCAAGCACGGTTGCAACCGTGTCGTGGCCGGCTGCCGACAACAAGATGAAGTACGGCACCAGCAGATCAGGCCCCAGTCTTTCGCCGGCGACCTCGGCGTTGGCGAGCACAGAGCCGAGGGAGTCATCGGGCTCGTCGCGTAGCCGTCCGGCCAGACCCATGAAGTAGCCACCGAGTTCGTTCACGACTTGGGCGAGAGTGGTCTCGCGGTCGCTACGGGCGACCGACTCATCGTCGATGCCGAACAGCTCGGTGGTCCAGTTGTGGATCAGTGAATCGTCCTCGGCGGGGATACCGAGCGTGGCGTTGATGAACCGGAGGGGCAGGCCCGCCGAGACGACGTTGGCGAAGTCGACTCGCGTGTCGCCTGTGCTCAGTGCGTCGATTCGTTCCTGGGCAATGGCGTCGATCTCGGCCTTACGTTTGCGAATGACGCCCGGCAGGAACCAATCCGAGATCAATGCGCGGTAGGTGCGATGCTCCGCGTCGTCCATTCCAACCAGGTTGCGGACAGGTGGGCCACCACCCTCGCGGTCGGGACCGGGCACGAGAATCGGGTGGGGAGCGTTCTTGAACACTGCGCTGCGCTGGGCGACGTCTTTGACGTCGGCGTGGTGGATGACTGCCCAGAACGGTGCGAAGCCTGGATCCTCGATCTTGATCGGGCCGGCAGACTCGCGGAGGGCAGCTGCCTTCGCGTGCCACCCGTCGAAGTCGGCATACGCGTCGGGGCTGGTGAAGATGCTTCGGTTCCCTGAACCCGCGGTCATGGTCCCCTCCGATTGTTGTTGTGCGGCCTCGCCCACGTAGCCCTCGCTGTCTTGCGACCTGGACCAGACTGTGCCATATCTCGTTGCGCAGGCGATCATCAGTGAGACCCGGCAGACACCTGTGGGCGCAGAGGGATTCGAACCCCCGACCTATGCCTTGTAAGGGCAGTGCTCTAACCAGCTGAGCTATGCGCCCGTGGAAGCGGAGTCGTCAGCCTACAAGCCTGATCGGCGGCGGGCGGCGAGCAACTCAGACATCAGCTCCGGCGAGGCCGCAGCGACGGGTGTTCGACGTGCCGCGTGGTCCATGTGCAGCATCGGCCGGTCGAACGCATCGACGACCTCGATGCCGGCCTCGCGACAGATCAACCATCCACCCAAGTAGTCCCACACACCATGCTGTTCGGCTCCGAAGTCGACGTACCCGTCGACCGCTCCATCGGCGAGCGCGCACAGGTCGAGCGCGCATGCACCGAACGCGCGGAACTGCGCCCAGCCAACGTCGGGCGGCGGTACTGCCGAAACGACGACGATGGCCTCAGCCAAGTCGGTGCAGCCAGAGGGCTGCAACCGGCGCTCCCCGCACCACGCTCCTCCCCCGCGCAGAGCCGAGTAGCGCACTCCGCTCGCTTGGTTGACAACGAGCGCGGCCGCCGGACCGTCATCGTCGACGAGGCAGAGCGATGTTGCAAACCATGGGATTCCCCGACTCGCGTTGGTCGAGCCGTCGATGGGATCGATGACAACGACGTCGCCGGTCGTGCCCGAGTCGATACCGCTCTCCTCCGACAGCACGCCCACTCCGGCGCGGCGGAGCACGGCAAGCGCGGCATCGTCGGTGGTCACATCGAGCGCGTACTGCCCGACGCGTCCACCACTCGGTCCCCAGTCGGTAACGGTGCGCATCGCGGCCGCGACAGCGTCGCCGACCTCGTGCAACAACCCCAGCCCGTCGACGATCATCGCTCCTCACGGTAGTGTCGGGGTACATGGCAGTCATCGATGTGGCCGGATTCGTCGCCGAATTGAAGAGCCACGCCGTCGACCACGGGTTCCACGTGCACGATGAGCGCCACTTCGTCGAGACGTACTCGTTGCGCCAATTGTGGGAAGTCGACCTCCACCCCGAAGAGGCTTGCAACGGCCCGATCGACCTGCATCTCTCGCTCGAGGTCGATCCCAGAGCGCTGCTCGGCTTCGAAGACGAGGTCATCAAGCAAGACGATCCCGATGCCGATCCGCCGCGCGGGTTCACGTTTCCTTTGCTGTTCACATGGACGTTGCCACCGCTTCCCGACCCTCCCGATCTCCTCGTGCTCGCTACCGAGATCGCCGGCGTCGGCGGACTCGAACTGCCTGTCGAGGTGTCGGCAACCGACTCGTTCGCCAGCGTCACCGATGCGCCCGAGCGGAGCCTGGCGATGGTCGCCCGCATCCCCGTCGACCTCGCCGATGTGCTGCTCGGTGAAGAGGCACCCTTCTGTGACACACTCGATCGCTGCAAGGAAGTCAGCCTGTTCCTGCTCGAACATGCTCCCGGTTGGCTGGCTGAATCCTGAACTAGGGTGCGTTCATGCGCGTCGACGAACTCATCGAGATCTTGAAGGATCAGCCACCTGACGCCGAGGTCGAACTGGCAATCGTCGCACCGGTGGTCGACGAGCACGACGACATCACCGTCGACCGGTACAGCGTCGAGGGCATGCTCCCCTGGCAGGACGACGAGCCCGATGAGGACAACGAAGACGGCGTGGTGATCTGGTTGGTAGGTGGCGAAGATGACGACGTCGACGCATTCCTCGACGCCATCGAGCATCCCGACGACTAATGACTCCGGAGGAGCGCTATCGCTTCGACGTCCAGGGCTTCCTCGTCCGCCGACAAGTCTTGACGCGAGGAGACGTCGAAGCGTTGAACGTGGCGATCGATGTGCTCGGTCCGCCGGAACCTGGCGACGACCTGATGAGCCAGCGGTTCACCAATCACCTCACCGCGGCGCGGCGGTTCCGCAACCTGATGGACCACGACGGGATCTTCGACGTCGTTATCGAGCTGTGCGGGCGAGGTGTTCGCCTCGATCACAGCTACGGGATCATCATGCGCCACGGTACGAGCGGACTCGGGTTGCACGGCGGTGGAACTCCGTTCGACCCGGCCCAGTACTACTCGGTTCACGGGCAGGAAATCCGCACAGGCCTCGTCGCTGTGCAATGGGCGCTGGTCGACCATGTTGCCGGTCGCGGTGGCCTCATCTGCGTCCCCGGAAGCCACAAGGCCAACTTCGCGCCGCCGGCCCGTTTCGACAGCGACCTCGTCGTGGAGGTGGCGCTGCAGGCCGGCGACGTCGTGATCTTCAGTGAGGCGCTCAGGCACGGCACCGCAACGTGGCGCGGCTCCATACAACGCCGCGCGTTGCTGTACAAGTACTCCCCCGGCAACTCTGCTTGGTCGCACGAGAGGTGGCCGGCAGAACTGATCGAGGCATGTACTCCGCGGCAACTGCTGCTGTTGCAACCGCCGTCGGTCGGCGACCACCGGCCCGTTCAATGACGGTAGACCACCTCTTCGTCTACGGCACGTTGCGCCCGGGCCAGCAACGTTGGCAGCACCTCGCCCCGTTCGTCATCGACGACGGTCACTCCGATTCGGTCAACGGAGCTCTCTACGACACCGGGCGCGGCTACCCCGCAGCGCGCTTCGATCGTTCCGGTTCGATCCACGGCATGGTCTACACCTTGCGGGCTGAACGCCTCGACGAATGCCTCCACTTGCTCGACGAGGTGGAAGGAGCCGTGATCGATCTGTTCCACCGAGTGACCGTCACCACATCGTCCGGTCTGGCTGCCTGGGCCTACGAGTACGGCGGCGAGAATCAGTTCGTCGAGATCCGATCGGGCGATTGGGTCGGCCGAACCGTTTGACAGCGGCGCACGGCGATTAGATCCTGAAGCATTCGGGTACCTTCATGCTGTGCCCAACGCGTCTTCAACCGCGACCCGCGCCGACGGCTACACACGGCGACACGTCCGCAACGCGTGGGCTGTACATGCGCTGACCGCGAGTGGCGTGATCGTGGGGTACATCGGACTGAACTCGGTGATCGGGGGTCATGCCAGAGCAGCCATCCTGTGGCTCATCGGCGCATTGCTGCTCGATGGTGTCGACGGGCCGATTGCCCGCAAACTCGACGTGCGCTCGAGGATCCCGACCCTGAACGGCAACTCTCTCGATCTCATCATCGACTACTTCACGTGCACCATCGTGCCGGTCGCCTTCCTCTACCGATTCGACGTCGTTCCCGACGACACAGTCGTACCGATCGGCTTGGCAATTCTCTTCGTCAGCGCCCTCTGGATGGCGCGGACCGATCAGGAGACACCAGATGGGTGGTTCAACGGATTTCCAGCCGAGTGGAACATGATCATCCCCACGCTCTTCCTGATCCGCGCCAACCTCTGGGTGAACCTGGCGATCTGCATCGTCTTCATCGGACTCACGCTGTCGCGAGTTCAGTTCGCGCATCCCGTCTCGGTTCGCGAACAGCGGTCGATCTCGATGGCCTTCATGTTCGCTTGGCTGGGATCGATGATGTGGCTCGCCATTGCCCAGTCAGACGTCAGGCCAGTTCGGCTCGTGCTGATCCTCGCCCCGATGTGGACGGTCGTTCAGGTCGTCCAACGCACTTGGAGGCAGTCGCACCACTCATTGCGCGTACCGGAGCCGAGACTATAGTTCCCCCAAGCGCCAGATGTGGGCTGCGAGCAGCGTTTCAACCCTGACGGGCAAGAACGCAGCCGCGCTGGGAGGGAGTCGGTAGGTGACGGTTTCAACGATCGGTGCCATGCGTGACGAGGACTGGATGTCGTTGACGACTTCCATCGAGAGTGGCGGCTGCATCCTCATGCTCGGACCCGATGCGTTCATCGCCAACTTCGACGGCGAGACGTTGCCCGTGGCAGTCGGTCTGGCGCGATATGTCAAGGACCGGCTCGGCCCGCAATACGCCTCACTCGATCCGTTCAAGCCGTGGTCGGTGGCGCAGGTCGCCATCGCCACAGAGGACGCCTACACCCTCATCGGTTGGGCGGAGAAGTTCTACGAGCAATACGACACCGTTTCCGACACCCTGCACAACCTGGCGTCACTTCCGTTCAAGCTCGTCATCAACACCTCACCGGGGTTCAGCGCGGAGAAGGCCTTCCGGAGCGTCAAGAGCAATACCTACGTCGATTTCTACGACCGCACGGCCAATGCCCGCGAAGACCTGCCGGATGCGACCGCCGATGCCCCGATCCTCTACGGCCTCTACGGATCCTTTGCTCAACCATCGTCGATGATCCTGTCGGAGAATGATCGCCTCGACTTTCTGATCTCGATCATCTCCGAAAATCCTCCGCTGCCCACCAAGTTGACAAGTGCGTTCTGCGACCCAAATCAATCGTTTCTCTTCCTTGGGTTCAACCTCGGCCAGTGGCAACTGCGCATGCTGATGTACGCCGTGCTCAGGAAGGTGCAGCGCAGCAACAAGTCGTTCGCTCTTGAACTCGAACGCGATGGCTTGGATGAAGAGGCCATCCTCTTCTACCTGAGTGGCCACAAGGTCCACTTCGTCGACCTCGATCTGCCGACACTCACGAAAGAGCTTCATGCACGCGTCCACGTGCACGAGGTCGCCGAGGTGCGACACGACGACACGGTCCCTGCGATGGATGCTCCCACGGTCTTCATCTGCCACGCGCACGAGGACGCAGCATTCGCCGCTCGAGTCGGCGCCGGTTTGCGGAAGAACAACATCAATGTTTGGTTGGACAAGGACTCGCTCCGCGGCGGCGACACCTGGGATGCGGCCATTGAACACGTGCTCCAGGACGAGGTTCAGTATGTCGTTGTTCTGCAAAGCGAGAACCTGAAAGCCAAAGATGTCGGCTACGTGAACAAGGAGATCAACCTCGCCATCAAGCGCCAGGCGTACTACCGGTCGCCTCGCATCTTCCTGATCCCGACGATCATTGATCGCGCAAGCAGCGAGCTCGATCTGTTGTCCGCCTACCAGTTTGTCGACCTCACCACGGGCGATGGCATCAACGACCTCGTCAAGACGATCAACCGCGATGTCGACGCAGCGAGTCGCGAACGATGACCGAGCAGATCGCTGTACGTGAAGCTCCTGAGTCGAGCGCACCGCCGATCGAACAGAGGGCCCAACCGAACGTCGGCGACTACCGATATCCGGGCGTTCCTCCCTTCGAGGATTCCGAGATTGACCGGCTGGTGTTCCGCGGCAGATCGAAGGAGATCGACCGAGTACTCCACTCGATCCTGAGCTTCGATCTGTTCCTGATCTACGCCGTCTCAGGTCTCGGCAAGTCTTCCCTGCTGGCCGCGGGGGTGGCCGAGCCCCTGCGCCAGAGGGACTTCTTCCCAGTGACGATCCGCCTCAACGATCCGACGAGCTCGCCCGTTGCCCTCATCGGCGAGCAACTCCGGGAGGCAGCGAGCAAAGCCGAAGGAATCACGATCACCCGCCACCCCGCCGTTCGGGACGTGGAGGGAACTCCGTCCACGCTCTGGGACCTCCTGTGCGGGCTCGAGGTGTGGAAGGGGAACACCCTTCAACACCTTGTCTTGATCTTCGATCAGTTCGAGGAGCTGTTCACGCTGGGTTGGAGCGCCGAGCAGCGCACCCAGTTCATCGAACAGTTCGGGCAGGTCGTTCGTCGCCATCGCCCGATGCCGGTAGGGCGCGAGACAGATCCCGTCGCCTTGCTGCCCCCGCCCGCCGTCAAGATCACGCTCGTCATCCGCGAGGATTCGCTGGGAGAGCTGGAGGCAATGGCCGACTGCGTGCCGCAGATCATGCGGCATCGATTCCGCCTCGATGGGCTCACGCAGGATCAGGCGGAGCGGGCGATCCGTGAACCCGCACAGGTGAGTGATCCCCGGTTGAGGACTCCCCAATTCGGCTTCAGCGAGGGCGCAGCGCGGGCCATCTTGGCGTTTCTCGGCGCCCGGCAGGAGCGCGGCAGGCCCGTTCTCACAGGGACGATCGACCCCTCGCAGTTGCAGATCATCTGTCAACACGTCGAGCGATCGATCCTGCCGAACAAGCCCGCGGTCGATGCTGATTCCGTCGTGGAGATCTCGGAGGAAGATCTTGGGGGCAAGAGCGGACTGGAACGGGTCCTTCGCGACTTCTATCGCCGTGAGCTTTGGACCTTCCCAGTCGAGCAACGCAAGCTCGTGCGCCACCTGTGCGAAACGGGCTTGATCAATCAACGTGGCCGCCGCCTCAGTCTCGAAGAAGAAGAGATCGCAGCCAAATACAAGCTGAGCAAGGCGACGTTGGAAGCACTGGTCTCCCACCGCTTGCTGAGGGCCGAGCCACGAGTCGGAAGCGTCTACTACGAACTGGGTCATGACACGCTGGCCGCACCCATCTTGGCCTACCGCGATGGGGTCAAATCGGCGCGGCGGAAACGCTTGCTCGGCTTGTTGCTCGCCCTTGTCGCCGTCGCGATCGTTGGCGCCGTGTTGTGGGCCTGGTCGTCGGGAAACGATCATGCTTCGGCTCCCACTGCTCAACCGATCGCTATCGGGGTTCCGGTGAAGGGGACGATCCCGACGTCGGGCATTTCGGAGTTCGTGTTCGATCCACCGGAGAATCAAACGCTGCGCGTCAATCTCGACCCCAAAGTCAGTCTCGATGCGACCCTGGACGTGTCAGATCCCCAAGAGCTTCCGTTGCAGGCGAACAACGTCGTTGGGCAAGCGGCGCAGAGCGTGCTGGTGGACCGGACGGTGACGGGTAACTACCGGGTTGTGGTTCACGGCCAGTCATCACGACCGTTCACGCTGACGGTGAGCCAGGTGGAAGTCGTGAGCATGGCCGTCGGTGACACCACGTTGGGAGCCGTCGACGCAAACCATCCCGACGCCGTGTTCGAATTCGAAGCACTCGCCGATCGAGCGCTCATCATCGAGTTCGCACCCAAGCCCGGTGCCGGTCTCGATGCGACGCTAGAGATGATCGCACCCGACGGCAATCCGCAGTGGGCCAACCCGGTCGCGGGAGGGGTACAGGACGTCTTCGTCGACCCAACCGTGGCCGGCCACTACCGGGTCATCGTCAATAGCTCGAAGCCCGTGCGATTCGAGCTGACGGTACGCCAGGTGGATGTGACCGCTATGGCCGTCGGCGACACCAAGTCAGGAACCCTCGATGCGGCGCATCCGGACACCGTGTTCGAATTCGAAGCAGCCGACGATCAACCGCTCACTATCGAGGTCACCCCCAGGCCCGCGAACAGCCGCGGCGCCGCGACTCTCCAGGTGATCGAGCCCAGTGGTTATCCACAGTCGGCCGACAACGGCTTCGAAGGGGGTGCGCAGAGCATTCTGGTCGACGGGACGGCGACAGGTACCTATCGGGTCATCGTCCACGGCCAATCAGCGGGTGACTTCGAGCTGACGATACGCCAGGTGGAGGCGGTGGAAATCTCTGTCGGCGACACCAAGTCGGGAACCATCGATGCGGCACATCC
>DATAJN010000345.1:0-3320 GCA_036262105.1 Ilumatobacteraceae bacterium | reverse complement strand
GGCGAGCTCGGCCACGTGCACATCCCGATGGAAGATCTGCTCGCCGACGGTCAACCGATGCCGAAGTGCAACTGCGGCTTCGTCGGCGACGTCGAGAGCGTTGCGTCGCTCACCGGCATCCGCAACAATCTGCTGCCCTACTGGCTGTCGCGCTACCCAGGCCACGAGTTGGCCACGACACCGATCGATGTTGCTGCAAAGGAACTGCGCACCTTCGGCGAGCGCGGTGACGAGATGGCCCGCAAGATCTTCGAGCAGCAGGCAATCGCCATTGGCCATCTGTTCACCATTGCCGCCAACTTCACCGACCCCAACACCTACTTCGTCGGTGGCGGAGTCGTCGAGGCTGCTCCGGAGTTCCGCGATTGGTACCTGTCGGTCGTGCGCGCCAGCACTCATCTCCGTGCCGAGCAGCTGGATGTCACCGAGTTCTCGTTGGTTCCCGATCTCGACATGGCCGGGGCCCGCGGTGCCGCCGTGGCGGCACGCAGTGCCTACCCCATCTGAGGGTCACCAAGAACCGGAGCTGCCGCCTCCACCGCCGCCACCGACACCACCGGAGAACCCACCGCTGAAGGAGCTCCCACCCGAGCCGCCTGCAGGTGCCGGGACGCTGCGCGTGGTGTCGAACGACGGGCCCATGGTGTAGAGCCACAACGGGTTGGCCACGTTCATCTCCGGCGCGGGCACGTTGCTGTGAGCCAACGCCTTGCCCCACGCGTCGGCGGCGCCGAGCGCCACAGCCCACGCGCTGTACTCACGCAGGAGGCCCTGCTTCCATGCCCAGTCGACGTGTTGACCCTCGCTTGCCGCGAGGAACCGCCTGAAAGACTCTGCTCGCAAGGTGAGCGCCGAGCCGGTGGCGCTGCGTGCTGGTGCCATGAGCCGGTACACGAAGTGCGCCGTGATCGCCGGTACGAGCACAGCGAACAGCAACGCCGGGATCGTGCCGCGAAAGGCACCGAAGAGAGCGGCGACCAATGACCCGCCACCGAAGAAGGCGAAGAGGACGAAGACCATCACCAGCCAGGTCGAGGCGCTACACCCGCTACCCGCCGTCCCAGGTGGCAGCCGCTTCCACCACCCCGATGCAGCAATTGCATCGCGCTCCAACGTCTGCACTTGTGCCCATGCCTTGCCGAAGTTGGCGTTGTAACTGCCGAGGGTCAGTTCGTCCTTGTAGTCGAGCATCTGGTTGACCACGGTCTGCGTGTTGCTGTCGAGCTGGCCGATGCGCGGCCCGCGAGCCAGCACGACATCGTCAGCATCTTTCGTCAACGTGATGGCATCCTTGGCCACAAGACCCGAGATCCATGCGGCAACGGTCGTGCGATCGATCTTCTCGTTGAGCAACACCGAGCCCTGCCACGGATCGATTCCCTTCGGCGGGACGAACTCGATCGTGGCGAGCTCGTCCATCTTGCTGTCGGCGACCATCCGCACGGCGACCGGCGGTGCACCAGCTTGCGTCGGCTGCGGCAAGGATCCGTACGCCGCGTCGGCCGCACCACCGGCAAACACTTCGTTGCGGCCGGAGCGTCGCGTAGTGATGTACGTGACCGCGGCGACGATCGCACCGATCACGAGTGTCACCAACGCGAGGAGCAAGCGATGATCCGCTCTTCGGGCCGGCGGTGGTGGATCCGTCACTTGTCCGACCGGAAGGTGCCCGATCACGGTGCCTCTGATCGTGATGCCCTGGCCCGGCTTCAATGGGCTGATGACCGTGCGGTAGACGTCGCCGATGCGAGCCAAGGTGCAGCCGCCGATTGCTCCCGACCCGCCGACCTGACACTTCACATCGTCGAGCTCGAGGCCCACAACGTCCACTTCGAATCGGCCGGTCTCGAGGGTCTCGCCGGTGCCGATGATGTCGAGGGCAAGTTGACCGGTCGACAATTGGGCATCGGGCAAGGTGTAGCTCAGGATGTAGCGGTGCTGCCCGGTGAACGTGGTGTCCGGATCGCCGAGACGGATTCGTTCCTCGAGGCCCTCCGGGGTGTCGTCGATCGTCGCGTCGGCGTCGGGTGAGCTCGCTTCGATGTCGATCGGCTTGCCGAAATCGACGGGGATGTTCCGTTCGTATCCATGTCGATTCTTGGTGCCGAAGTCTTGGTCGACCACTTCGCGGATGCGCACGCCATCGTCACCGGAGGGTTGAACTGTCACGACCTTCGACTCGAATCGTTCCGGGAGGTTGCCGCGACCGATCACCCCGATGGCAGCGAGCAACGAGATCCCCAGGACCACGCATGCCACCACGACATGACGCCACACACCGATCTTGCCGAGCACGGAGCCATTCTGCCGTCACGCACGAGCGGGTAGTGCGACGAGCTCGTCCAATATGTCTCGTAAGTAAACTACTTGACTCGGAGTTAAATTACTTCTATAGTAGCTTTACGGAGGCGTTGTAGTCTCCACCGAGGAACTAGGGGGTTCCATGATGAGTGCCACATTGATCGTTCGTCACAACGTCGCCGACTTCGCCGCCTGGCGGAAGGTGTACAGCGAGGTAGACGCAGTCCGCGCCAAGCACGGCTGCACGAGCGAGCGAGTGCTGCAATCGCCCAGCGACCCGAACGACGTCGTTGCGACGCACGAGTTCCCGTCGGTCGCGCAGGCTGAGGCGTTTGCCGGCGACCCGGCGCTCGGGGCAGCGATGCAGCGCGCCGGCGTCGTCGGTGCCCCTCGCGTCGAGATCTTCCAAGGCGCCTGAGGAATTCGGGCGGCTCAGACCACGTGGCGCGGGTACCCGATTCGTCGAGCAATCTTCCGACGAGACGAGGTGGGCGGAATCGCCCACCTCGTCTCGAGCGCGGCGTTGTGCGAGTCGATCCCGACTTCGTCGATGAATATCCCGAAGCCGACACATCGAGCACGGAGGGGTTCGCCACGTTGCTGGTCGTCGGCGACAGTCTGATGGGCCTTCACGAACCTCGCATCGAGGCGACGCTAGGGGTCAGTCAGACGGTCGCTCAGGCACTGGCCGTGCTCGATGGTGCCGGAGAGCCACTGACGCCATCGCAGATCGGCGAACGGCTGCTCGTGTCGTCGGCGACCATGACCTCGTTGCTCGACACGCTCGAACAACGAGGCTGGGTCAGGCGCACGCCTAACCCCGACGATCGGCGCAGTCTTCTCATCGCGATCACCGACTCGGGCCGGGCGATGGCCGATGTCTTCCTCCCGGGCTTGCACAATCTCGAACACCGCGTCATGTCGACACTCAACGAAGATGAACGCGGTCAACTCTTGGACCTGCTCGGGCGCGTGCTGGCCCGGGCCAACGAGATCATGGCTGAGCCCGTGGAGCCTCT
>DATAJN010000344.1:0-2707 GCA_036262105.1 Ilumatobacteraceae bacterium | reverse complement strand
TGCTGATAGACCACGAAGAAGATTATCGAGATCACGCCCGCCGTGGGGGTGTGCAGATAGGCGGCGATGACGCACACCACGGCGCCGAGCGTGGCACCCACCAAGGGGATGAGGTCAGCGACGGCGACGAACAGGGCGAGCACAACAGGGCTGGGAACGCCGAGCGCGAGGAGGCAGACGAACGCGGCAACCCCGGCGATCACGCTGATGATCAGGTTGCCGATCACGTACCCGCTGACGGCTGCTGCAGCATCGGTGGCGATGCGTTGTGCCGGCGCACGTCGCCGACGAGGGAGGACGTTCATCGCCGTTCGGCCCATGGCCGCCGCCTGGGAGAGGAACAGGAACGTGATCAATGTGATGGTCACGAACGCGAATGTGGCGCTGGCCACCGCCTGGGCGGCCTCGAACTTCGAGTCACTCAACCTGGCGGCCGCTCTGGCGAGCTTGGCTTCGTTGCTCTTGACGTAGCTCTCGATGTGAAGCCGTTGGACGATGTGCCCGACCGGGCCTTTGCCGTTGGCGGCGTCGTGGACCGTGCCGGGCAGGTCGGTGATGATGTTGACGAGCTGTGTTCTGACCGGCATCACGAACAGGGCGATCACGCCGACCGTGACCACCAGGGTCGACAGCACCACGACACCCGTGGCGAGCGTGCGCCGGCCGCCGAGACGGCGATCGACCCGGCCTACGAGCGGGGCAAGGACCACCGCCATGAAGCCGCCAACCGCGATCCACATGAGGATCCGCGCCACGGCCAGGAGAACAACGATCAGCAGGTAGGTCAGCAGCACGACACCTACCGTGGCGAGGATCGTTCGCCACGGCACGTCTGACCAGGTTGTGACTCGACCGAGGGCGCTGGTTTCCCCCAGATCCTGGTTGGTCGGTACGCTGGTTCCAGGAATGTAGAGGCCGTCGCGCTTCGGCGCCTCCGGCATGTTGGGCACGGTTCAAACACTTCCCTTCGAGTCGTGGGTTGAAACGGCAGCGTTGGCTATCGAATCAGGTTGCCGACCACGTTGATGACAACGCCGATGATGACGGTACCGAACAAGTACGACAAGGACGCGTGGCGAGTCACGGCTCGGCGAATGCTGCGTTGGGCGATGTCGGTGTCGGATACCTGGAACGTCATGCCAACAGTGAAAGCGACATACGCGAAGTCCAGGTAATCGGGTGCATCGCCCTCGTTGGAGAAGTCGATCCCGCCTGGCGGTGCGCTGTAGTAGAGGTGGGCATAGCGCAGGGTGAACAGGGTGTGGACTGTGAACCACGACAGGAACACCGTGAACACGGCGACGCTGGTGAGCACCGCCGAGATGATTCCGGAGTGCGTTCGGGCATGCGCCAGGCCGAGAACGACGCCGACGAGGCTGACGAGGCTGGCGAGGACCATGATCAAGTCGACCAGTGCCCGGCTGTTGTCCTCGCGCGTAGCTACCTCCTGCGTCGAGTCGGCATCGAACGCCAACATGAAGGTCCACACCGATCCAGCGACGAACGCGGCGGCGAGATCCCAGCCCGTCAGCACGCTGAGCTGCCAGGGAACGAAGAAAGCAGTGACCGCTGCCCCTCCGCCACCGAGTACTGCGGCGATCAACAAGCGTTGTCGTTGATCGAGACGAACCGACGCCGCTGCCATGCGATTGGCGCGAGACGTCATCGGGCGCCTTCGAAGCTCACACGGGCAGCGTAGTTGGCCGGATTCGTCGTCGGTTTAGACGTCGGAGGCATCGGGTACACCGCCTGCGCAGCTCGAACAGCGACTGTTGAGAAGTTGCCCCGATCAATCTCCCAAGGAGAAGTGTCATGACGTTCACTGAAGGTCCTACTCACGAACGGAGCGACGTCTTCGTTCAACCACCACAAGCGGCCACCGTGGTCGACACACCTGTCGTCGATTCGCCTGTACGGCAAGTTGTCGCGCCCGCTGTGTCGACGGGCAGCGGGCAGGTACGCACCGCGTACGCGTCTCGCTACGCCCCCGATGCGATCATCGCCGCCCTGGCCGGTCTCGTGCTTTTGGTCGTGGGACTGATCGCCATTGTGAGGAATGGGTTCGACGGCCCCATGTCCGATCCGCAGCTCAGCGTGCTCGGTTTCACGCATACGACGACCCTCGGCCTGATAGAGATCGCTATCGGCCTGTGCCTGTTGCTCAGTGGCGCGGCCCGATCCCGTACAGGCGAGGTGTTCTTCGGTGCCGTTCTGGGCATTGGCGCCTTTGTCGGTGCCGTCCAGACGGACTCGTTCAAGAAGTCGCTGGCGCTCGAGTCGGGCATGGCCTGGCTGGCGGTGTGCGGCGCGGTCGTCGTGGTGTTGTCGGCGCTGCTGATGCCCCGCTTCGCTCGGCAGTCGACGACCATCTCCAACGTCTGAACTCACGAGCAGCGGCGCCCGCACAGCGACTTCATGGTCGTCGTGCGGGCGGTGCGCGTTGTGGCCTCCGTTCGTGCACCCTGTGCGAAAGTTGATGGATGGATGGAATTGCGCCTCCGGCGGAGCCGTGGCTGCGCGACGCCACCGATGTCGCTGCGGAGTTGGCCACCGATCTGCAGAGTGGGCTGACCGCTGCCGAGGCGACGGCACGGCTGGAGGTCTACGGGCGGAACCGTCTCGATGAAGCGGCATCGGTGCCGGCGTGGCGGAGGCTCGTCGCCCAGTTCCTCGATCCACTGATCTACCTGTTGTTGTTCGCGGTCGT
>DATAJN010000343.1:0-2176 GCA_036262105.1 Ilumatobacteraceae bacterium | reverse complement strand
CGAGCGAATCGAGCTCGGCGGTGACGCATCCCTTGGTCAACGCATCGTCGACAACCTCAACATGATGATCTGACCGCAGGCGGCGAATCGGTCCGCCGGCGCCCATTGCGCCGCCAGCGGTCAGATCATCATGTTGAGGTTGTCGACGATGCATTGACCAAGGGATGCGTCACCGCCGAGCTCGATTCGCTCGGCGATCGACGCGGCGGTGCGACGACCTGTGGCCAGCACGACGAACGTCTCCGAGTCGACGCGAACCGTGGCCAGCGGTTCGTTGGCCGGCTCGGGCACGATCGCCGCTCGGCCACCATTTACCTCACACACCACGTGACGGCTGACCTCGCCGGAGATGTCGACGATCACCGCGCCACCCTCCGGCGTTGCTGCCCGCTTGCCGACCACGACCGGCAGCGTGCGCAGCAAGCGATCGATCGTGTGCTCCGCAGCGGGGCCACCGAGATGGCCTGCCCTGCCAACGGCTCTGCGCATGTCTTGCTCGTGGACCCAACAGTCGAGCACTCGGATGTGCAAGAAGTCGGCCATCGTCCCCGGACCGGTGGGGGTCATCATCTCCTTGGCGAAGTGCGCGTCGTCAGCGTTGCGCAGGGTGGCGAGGCGTAGATCCACCAGCGCATCCCACTCTTGCAACACCTCGCCGCCGGTACGCCCGCGGCGGGCTTCGATCTCGGCCTCGTTGAACTGGCCGATCGGGTTCTTCACGTGGCTGCCCACCTCGCTCGGAGCCTCGGCGGCCGGCAGGCCTTGCAACGCGCGCTCGGTGCCGATCAGGTGGGCGAGGTTGTCTTGGACGGTCCAGCCGGGCAGATCGGTGGGCAGCTTCCAGTCGCGCTCGTCGAGCTGTGCGCCGAGCGCCGACGTCGACCGCCAGACGGCTTCGAGCTTGTCGATCGTGTCGGTGGGGATCATCGAGGCCTCACGGTGCAGGGTTCTGGATGGTCGTCCACTGCCGAGCCTCTAGGTAGGGCCGAAAGGTGGTGGCGATCATCCGCAGGTCGGTCTGGGTCTTCGCGGATCCACAGCGACGATTGATAGGCCCACGGGCACATCGGGTCGAAGTAGAACTCGATCGTGGAGGGCACCGGCTCATCTTCGCATCGAGTGATCTTGGCGCTAGCGTCGGGCGTCATGGAGCGACCCTCGCGGTTCGAGCACACCAGGTTCCTCGGAGACAAGCGCACGCAGCTGGTCTACGACCTCGACTCGTGGGACGAAGCGAGCGTCATCGACGACATCATCGATGCCGAGACCGGTCTGTGCTTCGGGCCCGACACGCTCGTCGAGGCGCGCAACCGTGGTTACGAGTTGGCCCGCCCGGGGGTCTTTCGCCGCAAACGCAAGCCAAGGGCATGAGGCCGAGAGCGTGATCAAGAAACGGTGAATGGCGAGTTCAAGTCCGGCGACCTCGTCCTCGCTCGCTACTTGGCGCGTCCGGCCGGGCGCCACGGGCCGTTGCCCGGACTGATCCTGTGCCACGGTTTTCCGATCGGCCCGCTCGATGCACGCCAGAGCGGAGGAACGTTTCCCGAGTTGATCGATCGCATCGCCAACGAGCTCAGCTGGGCGGCGATGACCTTCACGTTCCGCGGCTGCGGCACGAGCGAAGGCGATTTCTCGTTGCAGGGTTGGATCGACGATCTGCGTGCCGCGATCGACCACCTCATCGACGAGGCGGGCCCGACGGGCATCTGGTTGGTCGGCACGAACACAGGCGGCTCCGTCGTCACGTGCGTTGCCGCCGACGATCCGCGCGTGCGCGGCGCGGCGCTGCTCAGCCCGCGCGCCGACTTCGACGACTGGGCGGCACAGCCGCGGCGGTTCCTCGAACACGCCCGCGACATCGGCGCCATCCGCACTCCGAGCTTCCCGCCGTCGTTCGACGAGTGGGCACGCGAGCTCCGTCGCTTCCGGCCGGTCGACGCGGCCCGCCGACTGGCACCGCGACCCCTACTGGTCATGCACGGCGACGATGACGACAGCGTGCCGACGGTCGATGCACGACAGTTGGCCGAGGCTCACGGTGCCGCCGAACTCCGTTTGATCCCTGGCGCCGGCCACCGTCTGCGTCACGACCCGCGGGCCGTCGCAGTGTTGCTCGGGTGGCTCGACCGGCAGCGTCAGGGCGAGGGCGAGTCGTCGTAACCGTCGAGGTGGGTGC
>DATAJN010000342.1:0-2207 GCA_036262105.1 Ilumatobacteraceae bacterium | reverse complement strand
TGGTGTGGAACGTGGATGAAGATGTTGTGGAACCAGAGACGGTTGACGACTCGTGGGATTCGCACGATGGTGGTCGACTCCATCTGGCCCCTGTACTGGGTCCAGTCGCGCCGTGTCCACCAGCGGATTTCGGGCGACACGTGGTGGACGTACACCGTCCAGCCGATGATCTGGATGAACAGCAAGAACGGCACCACGAACAGCTTGGTAGGTAGCCACAGAGCGCCGATCCACCCACCGGTGATCGAGCCGAGGATCACTGACGCCGCGCCCACCAACACGAGCGCAGACCCGAGCGTGATCTTGTCGCGCACAATCGCGTCGTGGCGCTTGCCAGGTGCGTTGAAGCGCCACATCTTCCGCCACCACACCTCACGCAGGAAGTAGGCGCCGGATCCAATGCACGACCACTCCAGCCGATGACGCATCCGCGCCAAGCGACCGAGCGCGCTGTACTCATCGACGGTCAGCGGATGCCACACGAAGTCGAACCCCTGGCGCGTGGTGTAGCCGTGATGGATGCGGTTGTGGCCGAGATCCCAGGCCGCCTCGACGTGGATGCTCGGTGCCATGAACACCTGAGCGATCACACGGTTGGCACGGCGGGACTCGACCAGCGCCCCATGCGAGGCGTCGTGGCCGAGCACGAACACACCCGCCACTCCGAGCCCGGCAAGCGGCCACAAACCGACCAGCGCCCACCACCGATCGGTGAACGCGAGACAAACCACCGGCACGAGGTACAGCACGGCTGACTGCATCAACGCCCACACGGCTCGCGCCGTCGATCGTTGATAGCAGGCCTCGGGGATCACGGCTCTCACATCGTTGAGGGATTGGAGGCGAGGACGCTGAGCAAGGTTTGCATCGAGACTCATCCCGACCAACGGTAAAACTTCCGACCTACTGGTCGGTAGGGACTTCGGTCCCGCGTCCGAGACTCAGTCGCCCGTCGTGCCGTCGATCGCTTGGCGGAGCAGATCTGCGTGACCACAGTGGCGGGCATACTCCTCGACGAGATGCACCATGATCCAGCGCAATCTGACGGGCTTGCCTTCGCGCCGGCCAACAGCCGGCGCGTCAAAGGGTGCGGCGAACGCCACCTGGCGTGCTCGGTGGATCTCGGCGCGCAACACCACGAGGGCGTCGGCCAGCGTGTCGCGATCGAGTGGATGGAAGTCGCGGTCGCGATCGTCCGGGTCGTCCCAATGTGAGATCTCGCTCAACCCGAGGAAGACGTCAGCGAACCAGTACTGCTCCGCGCCGGCGAGGTGGCGCACCAGTCCGAGCAGGGTGAGGTCGCTCGAGGCGATCGTCGTTCGGGCTTGCTGCTCGGTGATTCCATCGACCTTGTGGAGCAGTACGTGTCGGTGGTAGTCGAGCAGCCAACTGACGACGGCGCGTTCATCGCCACTGAACGGCGCAACCTCGGGATCGAACGGCGGTTCCGCGAACGGTTCGTCAGGCATCGCACCACGCTAGGGACTTACTCGACCAATCGCCGCCGTACGGGGAACAGGTCGGCTCCCAGCTTGCGCCTGATCGTGCCCCAGATGCCGCGTTGCAACCACAACGCCGCTGCAATGGCGAGCACTCCCATCGAGATCAGGTACACCGTCTGGTGATCCTTGAACCGATCACGCAGGAAGTAATACAGCACGGCCCCGATGACCGGACCCTCGATCGTGCCGATGCCACCGATCACGACGATGAAGATGATCGGGGCCGTCCACTGCACCACGCTGAACGCGCCGCCCGTGCCCGCCGGCTGCACTCGCAACTGCTGCAGGTAGTAGGTCGCACCAGCCAGCCCCGTCCAGAAGGCGGCGATCACCCACACCAGGAATCGCGTGCGTTAGACGTTGGCACCCAAGCCACGGGCACCATCTTCGCTGTCGCGGATGGCTTGCATCTGCAGGCCGAATCGTGATCGCAACACGACGTAGGTGATCAGCACCGCACCCACGCCGACGACAAGGGCGAACCAGTAACTGTTGTCCTGCCGGGTAGCCAATGCGTACTCCTTCACCTTCAGCGAGACGCCATTGCCGGCACCGAGGCTCTTTTGCAGAATCACGATCAGGCTGATCGCCTCGGCAAGAACCCAGGTCCCGATCGCGAAGTAGCTGCCGCGTAGTCGGAAGGCGATGAGCCCGAGGGGGATCGACAAGACCGCAGTGACCATTCCCGAATACAGAACCGACCAA
>DATAJN010000341.1:0-4748 GCA_036262105.1 Ilumatobacteraceae bacterium | reverse complement strand
GGGTAGGTCGACCGCGTACGAAGGCACACCGCGTTTATCGAGCTCCGCCTGCACCGCCGCCCAGCACCAGGCACCGTGCCACGCACCATGGACCAACACCACGGGCGTGGGCGCAACCAGAGCGTCAGTCATACCGGCATCATCGCACGGCATCATCGCACGGCATCATCGCACGCGACAGAGGGGTTCCCAGTGTGTGGCGAGGCCGTGCCTTGAGGTGGCGGGCATGCGTCCGCCCCGCCAACTTCTCGCGGCCCTTTTCATCATCTGCGGCGCGCTCGGCGCCTGCAGCGACGACAAGCCATCGGCGAACGCAACCACTGCGACCATCGCCCAGGCATCTTCGGACACCTCGGGTTCGTCCAGTTCCTCCGGTAGCGATGCGACGCAGCCCCCAGCGGTTGGCGGCGCTGTCGATTGCGCCGCGCTGCAGTCCAACCTCGCCGACATCGTCATCAACTGGCAGGTCGTCATCGGCATGACCAACTCGCCGACTTCGGAATGGTCTCAGATCCCTCTCGGCAGCATCCCCAAGTTCGGCGATCAGTTGGCCGCGGTCAGTGCGGCGCTCGGAAGCGACGCCGCGGCGGCAGACGCGCTGACCTACATGTCTGGAGCCAACGACATCGTCAAGCGTGGGCTCGGCGGAGATTCGGCGGCACAGGCTGATCTCACCGCGTACCTGGGCACCGATGTGGGGGCCAACGTGGGCAAGCAGCTGCCCATCTCGATCGCCTATCAGAACGCCGGATGCAAGTAGCAAGCGGGCGAGCCCGGCGTGTCTCGAAGAAGTAGTACACCTATCATCGCGACGTGATCGCCGAGGAAGTGGCTGAGTCCGCCGACGAGCCGACTGGGGAGATCACCGTTGGCCGGCTCGACCGATGGGCCGAGCAAGTGCGCATGATCCATCCGGCAGCATGGCTGACGGCAGCCGGTGCCCTGTTGTTCGCGCTGGTCTTCGGCATGCTCGGCGTGCAACATCAACGCAACTTCGGCACCTGGTCGTACGACATGGGGATCTACGACCAAGGGTTCTGGCTCGTGTCGCGCGGTGGTCAGAGCTTCATGACCGTACGCGGCTTGGAGTTCTGGGGTCAGCACCTGAACTTGATCGTGGTGGCGTTCGTGCCGTTCTACTGGCTCGGTGCCGGACCGTCGTTCCTGTACGTCGCCCAGGCGGTGGGGCTCGGCGCGGCGGCGTTGCCGATCTATCTGATCGCCCGCGACCGCTTTGCCAAGCCCTGGATGGGCTTGCTGTTCGCGGTCGTGTACCTGATGTACGCACCGATCCAATGGATCAGTTGGGCGAACTTCCATCCCGAGGCGCTGGTGATCGCGCCGCTGCTGTATGCGTGGTGGTTCGCCAGTCATCACAGGTGGCGGGGAATGTTCATCGCCTTGTTGATCGCCCTGTCGATCCGTGAGGATGCCGCGCTCGTCGTGATCGTGATGGGACTGGTCCTGCTGGTGCTGTTCCGGCCCGGCAAGGGCGACCACCGTGACCGGGTGATGGCACTGACGACGTTCGGGCTGGGCGTGGTGTGGTACGCGATCGCCACCAGGATCGTGATCCCTCACTTCAACCAGGGTAAGCAGCCGTTCTACATCGAGTACTTCTACAGCAACTACGGCAAGGACATGCCGCAGATCGTCTCGACCATCCTGCGCCATCCCAACCGCGTGATCGGCGACGCGACACAACCCGACCGCATTCGCTTCTACCGCGACCTGGTGCTGCCGCTGGGCGGTCTGCCATTGATGGCGCCACTCATCTTGTTGATGGCCGCGCCACAGATGCTGGCGAGTGTCATCGGCCTCAGCCCGTACGCGCGCACGATCCACTACCAGTACACGGCCATGATGATCGCGCCGCTGATGATCGCTTCGATCGAGGGTGCACGAGTTCTGTTCCGCTTCAAGGTCATGCGTGCCCTCCTGCCGATCTGGCTGCTCGGCTGTGCGTACATGACCAACGTCGCTTGGTCTCCGTCGCCGGTCGGAGACTCCTACAACGTGTGGGCACAACCACAGCCGCGGCATGCGTCGATGCGCGAAGCGTTGAAGCTGGTCCCCAGCAAAGCGTCCGTATCGGCCACCTACACGCTGCTGCCCCATCTCTCGCACCGCGCCCAGATCTACGACTGGCCCAATCCGTGGGTGCCCTCGTATTGGGGGAACGACGATGGCTATCGGTTACCTGATCCGTCGACCATCCAGTACATCGTCCTCGATCGCCAGCAGGTCGGCGACGCGCAGAAGGCATTGGTCGAGAGCTTCATCGCCCCGAATGGACCGTACGAGGTTCTGTTCAACAAGGACGATGTGCTGGTTGCAAGGCGCAAGCCAGGCCGTTAGCGACGGCGAGCGATCGCCAGGAGGTTCTTCCCGATCGGCGGGTTTGGAACCAGTCGTTGTACGAGCTTGCTCACGGGAACAACCGCGTTGTCGAAGATGCCCGACGACATCGGGCTCAGCGACTGGCGGTTCAGCACGCGGTACATCAACCAGTACGGCACGACACCGGCCACCTCGAGATAGTGCAGTTCGACGATCTCGAAGCCGGCGCCGGTGATCACCTCGCGCAGACGAGCCTTGTCGTATCGGCGATGGTGACCGGACTTGTAGTCGAGGCTGCCATAGAGCCGTGACATCGCCGGCACGAACACCCCGAGCGTGCCGCCGGGGTCGACGAGGTCGAACGCGGTTCGCATCTCGGCGCCGTCGTCGAGGATGTGTTCGAGCACGTTGACGTACACGATCGAGTCGAACTGCTGGGGGCGTGACGCGGCCAGCTCCTGAGAGGTGAGTTGCAGCGCAGTGACATTGGGAAGGCGCGCAGCCGTGGCCTGCAACTGTTCGAAGAGGTTCTCGGCGGGCTCGATCGCCGTGATCTCACTCATGTTCTTGCGGTCGGCCATCTTCGCCGCGATGGTGCCGATCCCCGCACCCACCTCGAGGATCCGCTGTCCGAGGTGCGGACTCAGCTCGTCGGCGATCCATCCGAAAAATCGGTCGGCTTGGGCGAGGTTCTCGAGTTCTTCTGCGGCGCCGAACTGAGAGTTCGAGGCGGCGTCTTGCGCCTGCATGTTGGGGGAGCGGGCAGCCCACGTGGCCTGGTCGCGTCGTGCCTCGTGACGCACCTCGGCGACCAGCACTCGTGTCGCATGCAGGCTGCGCCAGAACGCGACGATGTCGGAGAACGAGAGCGATCGCACGCCTGCGTAGCGCGGCCGGAAGGTGATCGGACTTTCGGTCACCGAGAACCCCGCGGCCTGGGCGACCGCGACCGAGGTGGTGAAGTAGCCGTAGCCGTCGGCGGGGATGTCGCGGTCGATCCACAGCCGGGCGACGTCGGGGCGGATGATGCGGAAGGATGTCGTCGCGTCGTGCACGCCACGGAGCCCAATGATCCGCCGCGCCAGCATGTTGGCCGTTCGACTGACCGTCGTTCGAAGTGCCGAGGTGCCCGGTGACGAGCCCCCGCGCACCCAACGCGAACCGATCGTGACACCACTGCGGCGGGCGACGAACGCCCGCACGACATCGGTGATCTGTCGAGCATCGTGGTGTCCGTCTGGATCGAGCGTGACGAAGAAGTCGTGCCCTCCGAGCCGCAGCAGGTGCTCGAATGCGGCGAGTTGCGACCCGCCGACGCCCAGGTGTGAGCCCGTCAGCACCTCGAGCTTGATGCCGAGCCGTGCCGCTTCATCCAACGCGATGCCCGCCGTGTCGTCGGGGCTGGAGTCGTCGACGAGCAACACATCGAGCTCGATTCCCGAGCGGCGCAACACCGAGGCGGCCTCCTCGAGCTCGGCAAGCACCGGACCGACGGAAGCGCCACTGTTGTACGTGGCGAGCACGACCGTACCGTGCAGCTCTGGCATCTCGGGAAAGGTACCACCGCATGACCAGCGATCTCCGGCGGGCGTCCTGCTACAGTCCTAGCGACCGTGAAATGGGTCCCGTGAGGCCCATACGGGAGGAGCACATCGTGTTGTTCGTCGATCTGGGTCCTGGGCTGCGCGCTCGACCCGATGATTATGCACTAGACTGCATGGTTATGCAGCAGGCTCGCCGATGATCCGGGAAGCAGCGTTGGTGCTGGCCGATGGCAGCACCTTCGAAGGGGAGTTGATCGGCGCGGAGCCACCGAACGGAGTTGCCGCCGGCGAGGTCGTTTTCAACACTGTGATGACCGGATACCAGGAAGTCATCACCGACCCGTCGTATGCCGGGCAGATCATCACCTTCACGTATCCGCACATCGGCAACTACGGGTCCAACGATGCCGATCTCGAGTCGGCGCGGCCGTTCTGTCGTGGCGTGATCGTGCGCGACATGGCCCGCCGCTTCAGCAACCACAGAGCCGAGCACTCGCTCGACGCGATGTTGCTTCAGCACGGCGTCAGCGGAATCGGCGGCATCGACACGAGGCGTCTCACCCGGATCCTGCGTGAAACCGGGGCCATGCCTGGCGCCTTCGGAACCGCCGATGAGACAACACTGCGCCAGGCCGCAGCCGCCGAAACCGGCACCGACGGCATCGACCTGGTTGCCGATGTCACCTGTCGGTCGCCGTACACGGTCGCAGCCGCGCCCGGGGCTCGACAGCGGCGGATCGTCGCCTTCGATTTCGGCATCAAGCGAACGATGCTCCGTCACCTCTCCGGACTCGGAACCGTCGAGGTCGTACCGGCCGGTACGACCTCGACGGTTCCGAGTCCGGAGAGGTGACGGAGCATCGT
>DATAJN010000340.1:0-2339 GCA_036262105.1 Ilumatobacteraceae bacterium | reverse complement strand
AACTGTGTGATATAGCATCGCCGCTCGCAGCCCGTATGTGGGAACGGGTTCGTCGAACAACGATTGACTTGGGGGTCACACAATGGCAGAGATCGTTCCCGTCGACCAGTTCCTCGACTGGTATCCGGGCTGGAAACCCGAACACATCGACGATCCCTGGCTGCGGATGAGATCCGGTCCGTTCCGCAAGGAAGACGAGTCACGGTTCTGGTTCGTCGACTTTCACTGGCCTCGCGGCTTTTCTCCCCTCGGCTTCTGCTTCGTCACCAGTGCCGCGTGGTCGACCCAGCTCGCCGCTCACCAGCTCCCATTGCCACCGGCCGGCGGCCTGGTGCAGCGCATGGGTGGACCGTTCCTCTACGAGAGCGAGGTGCCGGTCACGTCGCAGTGGGAGATCGGGTATCGCGCCGCTCGGATCGAGAAGAACATGCCGAAGTTCCTCGGCAACTTCGATGCCATCTGGGAGGAGCGCAAGTGGGAGCTCGAGCTCGGGCTCAGCTACTTCGAGACGTACGACTTCGCCGGCAAGTCGTTGTCGGAGATCGGGCAGTTCATCACGGACGCTCGCACGTTCAACACCCGTGCGTGGGAGATCCATTTCGAGATCATGTATCCCCTGCTGGCCATCTACCTCCAGCTCTACGGGCTCTGCGCAGGCAATGGCGTCGACCCAGGCAACATCGCCAAGATGCTGCAGGGCCGCGACTCCAAGATCATGGAGACCGATCGGGCGATGTGGGACCTCGCCGACGAAGCCAAGCGGCTCGGCATCGCCAACCTGTTCGAGCACGAGCCCGATCAGATCCGTGGCGCCCTGTCAGCAGCGGGTGGCAACGCCTCCATCTGGCTCACCAAGTTCGACGACTTCCTCAAGGTCTACGGCTGGCGCACCGAAGGCATCGCCGACATCAACATCCCATCGTGGAACGAGAACCAGGCATCACCTCTCGGTCAACTGCGCAACTTCGTGCAGATGGACGAGCGTCACGACTTCGATCAATCGCTAGCCGACTCCCACCGCGAACGCGACGAAGCGATTGACGATGCCCGCTCCAAGCTCAATGGTGAAACGCTCGGCGGCTTCAACCAGCTACTCGACATCTGCACCGTCGCCAACTTCGCGTGGTGGAACGAGGACCACAACTACTACATCGACTTGCGCTCTTCGATCCCCATGCGTCGCGGGGCGCTTGCCGCCGCCGAGGCGGTGGGCGCCGACACGTACGACGACACGACCTTCCTCTTCTTCTCCGAACTGCAGCAGGTTTGCAACGGCGAGGTGTCGTGGAAGGACAAGCAGTCGATCGCCACGGCGCGCCACGAGTACTACGACCACTATCAAGAACTGCGCCCGACCATCCCGAAGGTGGTCGGTACGCTTCCGGACAAGGTGGAAGACCCGGTGTTGATCGAGATCTTCGGGATGCACAGCCACTACTTCGAAGGCCTCAAGGCCGACCCGCACACGACGCAACTCAAGGGTTTTCCGGCCTCAGCCGGTACCTACACCGGGCGGGCGCGAGTGATGCTCTCGGCCACGGAGCTCTTCGATCTGGAAGAGGGCGAGATCCTGGTCACCGAAGCAACATCACCCAACTGGACCACCGCCTTCGCAATCATCGGCGCATGCGTGTGCGACGGTGGAGGCTCGCTCACCCACGCTGCGACGGTCAGTCGCGAATACGGCATCCCCTGTGTCGTCGGCACCTCCGTGGCTACGCAACGCATCAACACCGGCGACCTGATCGAGGTCGATGGCACCCGCGGTATCGTCACGATCGTGGAGCGCGCCGGCGCGTGAGGATGATCAGGTGACCGTCAAGGGAAAGCGGATCGTGGTCACCGGCGGGGCCCGTGGAATCGGCGCACGCCTCGTCGGTGAACTTCGCGAGCGAGGCGCAGAGGTGACCTCGACCGACATCTTGCCCGGCTGCGACATCGTCTGCGACGTGAGCGACGAGGCCGATGTGGTCGCGCTCTTCGACCAAACCGGCGACATCGACGGCTTGGTCAACAATGCGGCGTTGCTCGTCGGCAGGCGCCCGTTCCAGGAGATCACCATCGACGAGTGGGACCGGATGATGGCGGTCAATGTGCGAGGAACCTTCCTGTGTGCACGCGAGGCGTCGAAGCACATGCCTCGCGGCGGGTCGATCGTCAACGTCTCGTCGACAACCGCGTTCAACGGCTCGAAGGGCTTTCTCCACTACGTGGCCTCGAAGGGTGCTGTCGTGTCGATGACCAAGACGTTGGCGTTCGAACTCGGCCCGCAACAGATCCGCGTCAACTGTGTCGGCCCAGGCTTCACGCCCACCGAGGGTTCCGCAGTACTGGGCACC
>DATAJN010000339.1:0-7314 GCA_036262105.1 Ilumatobacteraceae bacterium | reverse complement strand
TCCTTTGCTCGTCGCAGTTCGGCAGTGATCGGCATCGCCCAATCGGCGAGCAGCAGGTCGCGCCCGGCGATGATCGCGTGACCGTCGACGATGCCCTGCACTCCGAGACCCTGGAGGTTGGCGAAGTCCTCGACTGGACTCAGTTGACCGACGTGGTCTCGAGCGGCATTGGCGATTGCTTGAGCAATGGGATGTTCAGAGGCGTCTTCGAGGGCACCGACGAGTCTCAGGACCTCGCCGCGATCAGTCCCTTCGACAGCGACGACGTCGATGAGGGTCATCCGGCCGGTCGTGACGGTGCCGGTCTTGTCGAGCACGACGGTGTCGATCCGTCGTGTTGATTCGAGAACTTGAGGTCCTTTGATCAGGATCCCCATCTGCGCGCCGCGTCCGGTGCCGACCAGCAGTGCTGTCGGGGTGGCCAGCCCGAGCGCGCATGGGCAGGCGATGATCAAGACGGCGACTGCGGCGGTGAACGATGCGGATGCCGTCTCGCCGGTCCCCAGCCAGAACCCGAGGGTTCCGATTGCCAGGGCGATGACGACGGGCACGAACACGGCAGAGATCTGGTCGGCGAGGCGCTGCACAGTGGCCTTGCCGTTCTGGGCTTCGGTGACCAGTCTGGCGATCTGAGCGAGGGCGGTGTCGGCACCAACGCGTGTCGCTCGGACGATGAGCCGGCCTCCGGCGTTGACGGTTGCGCCCGTCACCGGGCTGCCCGGTGCGACTTCGACCGGTACCGATTCGCCGGTCAACAGCGACGCGTCGATCGCCGACGATCCTTCCTCGACGACGCCGTCCGTGGCGATCTTCTCGCCGGGTCGGACCACGAACAGATCGCCAGCAGCGAGTTGTCCGATGGGGATGCGTACTTCGGCGCCGTCACGCAGCACGGCGACGTCTTTGGCGCCCATGTCGAGTAGAGCCCGCAGGGCGGCTCCGGAACGCCGCTTGGCCTTCGATTCGAAGTAACGGCCGGACAAGATGAACACGGTGACAGCGGAGGCGACTTCGAGATAGATCTCGCCTTGTCCGCCGCCGCGTTCGATCGTGAAGCTGAACGACATCTTCATGTTCGGCATGCCGGCCGTGCCCCAGAAGAGGGCGTACACACTCCATCCGAAAGCGGCGAGCGTGCCGACAGAGATGAGGGTATCCATCGTTGCCGCGCCGTGACGGAGGTTCATCCATGCAGCCCGATGGAACGGCCATGCGCCCCACAGGACCACTGGCCATGCCAGCGCAAAGGTCAGCCATTGCCAGCTGTTGAACTGCAGCGGGGTGATCATCGACAGTGCGAGCACCGGGACGGTGAGCAGTGTGGAACCGATCAGCCTGGTGCGCAGGGCACGGGTTGGAGCATCCTCCGTTTCGTGTGTGCTCTTCTCACTGCTGTCCAGATCGGTTTCAGCTGAGTGAGGCACCTCGGCCGTGTAGCCGATCGCTTCGATCTGGCCGATCAGGTCTTCGACTGACGTGTTGTCGGTGAAGGTGATCGTCGCTTGTTCGGTGGCGTAGTTGACGCCAGCTTCGACGCCGTCGATCTTGTTGAGCCGTTTGCCGATCCGTGCTGCGCACGATGCGCAGGTCATGCCGCCGATCGCCAAGGCGACCGTTTGTGTGGCGGGAGTAGTTGTCGAGGTCATGGTCGTGGTCATGGTCGGCTCCGTTAGTCGTTCATCGTTGGGGCACCGGTGACGAGGCCCTGATCGAAGGTGAATGTTGCGGTATGCACGGTGTTGCCGTGCTTGAAGTCGAAGAACAGGCCGTATCGACCTTCGGAGTTCAGTTCGGCGTCGAAGTGCACGGTGCCATCGACGTAGTCGTCGGGATGGACGTGGGCGTAGGCGAGGTCGCCGGAGCGCATGGCCACGAGGTGGCCGAACGCACCGAGGTATGGCTGAAGGTCGGTGAGGACCTTGCCGTCCTTGCGGACCGTGAGAGCGATCTTCACTTCCCCGCCTTTGCGAACCTCTGAAAGCATCGTGATCTCGTAGCCGTCGACGGTCGAGGTGCTGGCGGGTTCGGCGAGCGCCGTTGGTGTGTAGTCGCCGGCGACGGACAGGTCGGTTCCGAGTGCGAGGCGTGGGCCGTGTGCGATGTGGAAGTCGGCGACGGCGCGGTACGACCCGGCCGACAATGCGGGCAGGTCGATCGACCAGGTGCCGTCGGCTGCGAGTGTCGGGTGTACGTGGTGGAAGATCGTCAGGTCGCGGTTGACCAGGATGAAGTGCAGGTCCTTCTCGTGCTCTTGTTGGAAGTCGAGTACCGGTGTGCCCTTGGGTCCTTCGATCACGAAGTGGAAGGGGCCACCGGCTTTGGCGAGCTGGCGCGTGGCCGGCACGAACCGGTAGCCGTCTCGGGCGGAAACGACCCCTTCGCCCATCGGTGCCGGTGCCATTGCTTCCTTGGCAGACGCTGCCGGGCCGAAGAGGGCTCCTGCGCCGATTCCGGCGGCGAAGATCCCGGCCAGCACGACGCCGAATGCGCTGAGACGCTGAACGATGTTCATGACACAACCTCGTATCCGGCTTCGTCGACTGCTGCGGCAACAGCCGCCGGGTCGATCTGCTGGTTGGAATCGATGGTTGCCGTTCCGGTGGCGAGATCGACGTGCACACCGGTGACACCGTCGAGTTGGCAGATCTCCTCGGTGACGGCATTGACGCAATGGCTGCACGTCATTCCGGTGATCGTGAATGTGGTGGTGATGATCGTGTCGTTCATCGGGTTCTCCTTCAGGAGCGAGCGGGCGATGTGGGGGCGAGCATTGGTCGAAGATCGTGTGGGATCGGCATCGGGGCGAAGGCGCTGACATCGGCGCCGCCGGTGTTACCGAGCGGGTACCTGCCCGACCACGATCCCGGTGCCGCAACCAGCGTGCGGAACAACTGGCCGGCAACTTCGTGTGGCCTGAAAGAGCGGAGAGCGAAGCGCAGCATCGCCAGATGCGTCCGGACATGGCGCCCGGCCATTGATTGACTGAGAATGTGTGCTCGCTCGAGGTGGATCCACGCCTGCGACCGGTCGTTGCGGCGGATTGCTTGTGCAGCGGCGTGTCGTTCTTCGACCCAGGCGGTGATGAGTCGTTGCTGGTTGGGTGTCTGCGGAGTTGTCATGCTGCCCAGCCTGAGCCAGGCCGCTGATGGTCCACTGACGGTCGCCTGACGACCGTCAGTGCAGCCCGGAACGTTCGCTGTGCCGGCCGTATGCTTCGGCGATGCTGACGGTCGGTCTGCTGGGGCCTGTTGAACTGCGCCGCGATGGCGAACGCATTGCGCTGCCTGGCGGAAAGACGACCGAGCTTCTCGTTCGCCTGGCACTGGAGGCAGGGCGAACGGTCCGTTCGGAGCGCTTGATCGACGACCTGTGGGGCGACGAAGGCGTCGGCACTGCCAAGAACACGCTGCAATCCAAGGTGTCGCAGCTGCGCAAAGCGCTCGGTGACCCTGAGCTGGTCAAAGGTGGTGCGGCCGGCTACTCGCTGGCGTTGGATCCAACGGCGGTGGATGCAATCGAGGTCTGCCGACTCGCCGAACTGGCGTCGACGTTGCTTGCGGCCGGCGACAGCGGCGAGGCGTTTCGGGCGAGTTCTGCCGCGCTGGAAATGTTCCGTGGCGAGTCGCTGGCTGACACCGGTGAAGCAGAGTGGCTTCGTCCGCATCGGGCCCGGCTCGTCGAAGTTCACGAGCAGCTGATCGAAGATGCGATGGCAGCCCGGCTCGAGATGGGTGCGGCTACGGAGCTGATCGGGGAGTTGGAGGCGTTAGTACAACTCCATCCGTTACGGGAACGGCTCCGCGGTCAATTGATGTTGGCGCTGTACAGGGCCGGCCGCCAAGCCGACGCGTTGCGCGCCTACCAAGCAGCCCGGGCTGTGCTCGGTGAAGAACTGGGGCTGGAACCCGGCCGTGAGCTGCAGCGCCTCGAGGCTGCGATCCTCGCCCAGGACCCAGACCTCGACCTGCCCGAACGGTCAGGTGCGGGTGATGGTCCGCAAGCCGACGCTCGCACCGGCAACCTGCCGGCAGCAATGAGCTCCTTCGTCGGCCGATCGAGGGAGTTGGACGAAGTCTCGCGCTTGGTCGCGACGCGCCGGCTGGTCACCTTGGTTGGGCCGGGTGGCGCGGGCAAGACCCGCCTCGCGTTGCAAGTCGGCGAACGCGTACTCGCCGACTTCGCCGATGGCGCTTGGCTGATCGAGTTCGCACCGTTGAGATCTGGTAGCGACGTCGCCGCGGCCGTCGCCGCGGCGCTCGGTCTTGATGACAGCGACCGTCTGGAACGGTATGTCGCCCAGCGACGGATGCTGCTGCTGTTCGACAACTGCGAGCACGTCATCGATGACGCGGCGATCGTGGCGGCGAGCGTGCTGCGAGCGGGTCCCGGCGTAACCGTGTTGGCGACCAGCCGCGAGCGTCTGGCGGCAACCGGCGAGATGCTGTACCCCCTCCAGTCCCTCGAGGTGGACGAAGCCGCTGAACTGTTCGTCGAGCGCGCACGCGCCAGAGGCCTGCCAGCGGACGCGGTCGATCAGTTCGACGCGATCGCCAGGATCTGCGATCAGCTCGATCGGATGCCGTTAGCGCTGGAGCTCGCCGCGGCACGAACAAGAAGCCTGTCGCTCGATGAGATCGTCGAACGGGTCGAGGACCGCTTTGCGCTGCTGACTGGTGGCGATCGCACCGCGGCCCCTCGCCACCAGACGCTCCGAGGTGTGGTCGATTGGAGCTACGAGCTGCTGTTCAGCGCCGAGCAACGCGTCTTTCGACATGTGTCGATCTTCGCCGGCGGATTCGACCTGCATGCCGCTGAGTCGGTGTGTGCGAGCGACGAAACTCCGGCACCCGACGTCATCGACCTCCTCGGCAATCTCGTCGACAAGTCGCTGGTGAGCGTCTCGCATCGAGACGGGCAGACCCGGTACACGCTGCTACAAACCCTCGCCGACTACGGACGCGAACGGCTGCACGATGCCCGGGAGGATGGCGACGCTCGTGATCGGCACCTGTGCTGGATGGTCGAGCTCGCCACTGCATCCGAGTCGGGCCTGCAAGGCCCCGCCCAGCTGGCGTGGGTAGAGCGCGCCGGACGCGAACGAGACAACATACGCGCCGCGCTGGCGTGGGCCGTCGAGCGGGGCCGCGCCGCCGATGCCGTGACAGTCGTTGCCGGGTTCGGGTACGCCTGGTACATCAGCGGCGCGATCAAAGAAGGGCTCGCATCGATCAAGCAAGCCTTGGCCATCGAGGGTGAGGTTCCCGATGACCAGCTTGCAATCGCTCATGCCTGGGCCGGATGGATGTCGCAATTGGTGGGCGGCGCGACACCCGAGGCAGTCGAGCACGTCGAGCAAGCCGTCGTACTCGGTCGGTCGGCATCGGTTCGGAGCTTCTGTATCGCCGTGGTTTATGCCTCGATGCTGCGAGCATTCCGCGGACTGACCACCGAGGCCCTCGTCCTGATCGACGAGGCAGACGCCCGCCTCGACGCCGAGCCCGATCGGTGGGCGCAAGCGTGGATCGACTGGGTACGTTCCGGTCTGGTCAACAAGGCGGGTGACCCGGCCGCGGCGACCGCCCTGTTGCGCAGCAGTGTTGCCGGGTCCACTGCCGAAGGTGACCAATGCGCCACCGCTATCGCCGCCATCAGGTTGGGAGAACTTGCCGAGTTGCGCGGTGACTACGAAGAGGCGACCTCGTCAACTCTGCTCGCGTACGACACGGTGATGATCGCCGGATCGAAATCGTTCAACGCGTCGATGTTGGCAACCAGGCTCGGCAACCTCGCCGCTCTCCAGGGCCAGTTCGACGACGCTTCGATGTGGCACGAAAGAGGCTTGAGCAGAGCACGTGAGAACGAGTTGCCCGGCGCCATTGCTCAAGCGTTCAGCGGAATGGGCGAAGCAGCGCGGCGCGCGGGTGACCTCGCCGCAGCTAACTCGTACCACCGTGAAGCACTGGCGCGTTTCGAGGCGTCAGGCTCGGTCGAAGGAGCAGTGTTCTCACTGGCGTGCCTCGGACTGACTGCAACTACCGACGGTGACCCCGCCACAGCGATCGAGCTGCTGACCGCCAGCCTTGTCCGTGCCACCGACAGCTCCGATCGGCGCGGTGTGGCGCTGGCGGTCGAGGGGCTCGCAGACGCGCACGCCACCCTCGACGAAGCGCTGCTCGCTGCACGGATCCTCGGCGCAGCCGACGCTCTTCGAGTAGAGATCGGCGGCGCCCCTCCAACTTGTCAGCGCGGTTGCGTCGATCGCGCCGAAATTGTCGCTCGTTCGCAACTCGACGCTGACGTCTACGACGCAGAGCATGCCCGTGGACATGCCGATGCCCACAGTGTCGTTTCGAGCCTTACGTCAGGCGAGCCCGCGTGACGCCAGTACATACGAAACAAGGACGTCGTTCGGGAACTCGCTGAGGTGTTCACGCCCCAGGACGGCAGCGCGATCGCGATGGCCGCTCAGCGTCAGCCTGATCACTTCGATGTGCTGACGTTCCCGTCGAGTAGCTCCCGCCAATGTGGTGTCTGCTCGATCGGCACATTCATGATGCTCCGCGGCAAGACCTCGGGCCCCAAAGGCGAGCGCGAGCGCCACCCACGCCAGCGCGAAGTTCGGATCCGCCGTAACCGCATCGCGCAGCAAGGCCTCCGCGTCAACAGACGAGGTGATCAGAAGCTGGATGCCCCGGGAGTAGGCGTACGCAGCCGAGGCAGCATCAGTGGTGATGACGAGATCCCCAAAGTCGCGGAACCCACTGTGAGTCATCAACCGAGATCCCACTGGTTCTCGCGGTCTATGCGGCGCCGCCACATCCACGTGACGTCCTCCGCCGTGGTGATGACGAACACCGCAGCGAACACAAAGCAGACGGCGATCGCGAATCCGAGACCCAGAAGCATCAGCATCCCGATCAGAGCCGGCGGACCAAGGAGCGCAACGACGAGGGCGATGTCGAGGTAGCGGCCAACACATGATGTCCGGGTGCGAACCTGGGTCGGTTCCTGGGACGACTGTTCAATGGTTTCGGTAGCGGAATCGATCGTCTGCATTGTGTTCTCCGTTGTTCTCGGGGGTGAGGTCTTGATGTGGACCCACCGTGACGGCGAGCGCTGACGATCCACTGATGGACGGCACGAGCGCGTCGTCAGCGGCTCGTCATCGCGGCGGCGCAACGTTCGATCGGGAGCCACCGACGGCGACCACGACAGCCCTCGAAAGGAAGATCATGAACACAGCCCTCGCCACCCGGAGCGGCGCACCGCTTGTCCACGACGACACACCCTCGACGAAGGTACGCACACACAGTT
>DATAJN010000338.1:0-1973 GCA_036262105.1 Ilumatobacteraceae bacterium | reverse complement strand
ACGTCGATGTTCTTCACCAGCCGGCCCGGGATCTGCTCGGGCGGGATGCGGAAGATGTCTTCCATCGGTGCCTCGGGCACGACCAGACCGGCCGGGGCCACCAGCACCAGGCGACGGAGTCGACGCTGTTGATGAATCGCGAACCGAGCGGCGAGCCTGCCGCCGAGCGACAGACCGACGAGGTTGACGTCTCGATGCAGCCCGAGTTGGTCGAACAGTGCGCCGTAGTGCAGCACGAAGTCGCCGAACTCGCGCAACCCCTCCATGTCGGCGGACTCGGCGAAGCCGGGGTGGTGCGGGATCAGCACTCTGAACTGGGATGCCCACGGTCGGGCGAACTCCCAACCGTGAAACGTGCCCGCCCCGTGGAAGAACACCAGCGGCGGAGCCGCGGCGTCGCCGAGCGCGAGCACGACCGTTTCGGTGCCGTTGACGTTGAGCCGGAGCTTTTCGAAACCCTCTGTTGCATTCATACGACCGCGACCTTCTTTGCGCGGAGGCGGGGAATGACTTCCTCGGCGAACAACGTGAGGTTCTTGACGACCTTCCAGTGCGGCATGTCGCCGAGCGCGAGGTTGAGAGAGATCCGCGATACCCCCGCCTCTTCGGCCCAGCGGGCGATGGAGTCGGCGACCTTCTCCGGCGTCCCGGCGACGATCCGGTTGATGGCGGTGAGCTCGTCCCAGTTGGCGGAGCCGTGCACGTCGGGACCCGACATTCGCTTGCGGAACTCCGGGACCGTGAGATACCCAGGCGGCATCTGGTAGCGCGGCGTGGTCTTGAGCGCTGTCTCGAAGAAGTACATGCAATGCGGCATGAACTCCTCTTGCGCCTGCTTGTCGGTCTCGGCGACGTAGGCCATGACGCCGAAGGTCAGCTTCTTGCCGTCGAGCTCGTGGCCGTGATGGGCGAGCCGCTCCCGGTACCGGTCGAACACGCGCAGCTGTGCCGACGTGGGGATGAACACCACCGAGTACCCGAGACCCAGCTCTGCAGCAAGTTCGACGGTCTCCTCCGAGCCCGAGCCGACGACGTAGGCCGGCGGATGCGGCTTCTGAAACGGCGTCGGCCACGGGTTGAGGTAGCGGTAGTTGTAGAAGTCGCCCGAGTAACCGATCGGGCCGGGTTGCGTCCACGCCTTGAAGATGACGTCGAGCCCTTCACGGAACCGAGCAC
Source organism: Ilumatobacteraceae bacterium (assembly GCA_036262105.1). GTDB lineage: Bacteria > Actinomycetota > Acidimicrobiia > Acidimicrobiales > Ilumatobacteraceae > JAENVT01. The sequence goes on along the minus strand of DATAJN010000338.1, from coordinate 797 downwards.
GCGCAGTAGCCGGATTGACCGAGTTGGCCCAGTACTCCATGCCAGTTCCCAATGGGAAGGCCACCTCCAACCGGCCACCCGACATCACGTCGAGCATCGCGTACTCCTCGGCGAGCCGGTTCGGATACTCGAAGTTCGGAGGAGTGCCGTACACGCCGATGCGACACGTGGTGTGCGGGATGATCGCTGCCGCCGTGAGGTTGGGCGCGGCGTTCATCGTGAACTGGGTGTTGTGGTGCTCGTTGACGAACACGCCGTCGTAGCCCAACTTGTCGGCCAGCAAGAGCTCGCTCCAATAGCGTTTGTACAGCTCGTGGCCGACCACTGGATCGAAGTTGCTGTTGGGATAATCGACCCACAACGAGTCGAGCTCCCGGTACCCATCCGGAAGAGGCGCGTAGGGCATCAGGTGAAAGAAGATGAACTCGAGCTGGTCGAGCACGTTCATTGAGGACACTCCTCTGGTTGTCGGAGGTTGGGATCGAAGGTGGTCATGACGCACTCAACGCGAACTGATCGAGGTCGACTCCGCAGATGATGTTGCCGTCGAACTCGGCAGCGGCACGCGCTTCCCACTTGTCCTCGGCGATCTCGCTGTCGCCGGGCACCAGATGGCTGAGCACGAGGTTCTTCACACCGGAGCGGCGGGCGATTCGGCCGGCATCCTCCGGGGACGTGTGCGACTCCGTGAGGTGCTTGATGATGTTGTCGCGGTTGGGGAGCTTGGTCACCCGGTTGGCGATGAAGCCGACATCGATGACCTCGTGGACGAGGTAATCGGCGCCCTGGGCGAGGCG
>DATAJN010000337.1:0-5266 GCA_036262105.1 Ilumatobacteraceae bacterium | reverse complement strand
CGTAGTCACTGCCCCAAACGCGGTCGATCAGCGTCTCGCGCGGCAGCACGCGGCCGGCGTTGGCGAGCAGCAGGTGCAGCAGTTCGAACTCCTTGAGGGGCAGCGACACCTCGGCGCCATCGATGGTGACGCGATGCTCGTCGGGATCCAGCACCACGTCGCCGACGGCAAGGGAGCCTGGCGACAACTCGGATGCCGACTTGGAGTCGGCAGGCGCTCGCCGCAGAACGGCGCGCATGCGCGCCACTACTTCGCGCATCCGGTAGGGCTTGGTGATGTAGTCGTCGGCGCCGACCTCGAGACCGACCACGGTGTCGATCTCGGCCCCTTTGGCCGTGACCATGATGATCGGAACATGGCTGCGCTTGCGCAGCTGCCGGCACACATCGATGCCGCTGAGCCTCGGCAGCATGACATCGAGCAGCACGATATCGGGTTGCACGTCGTCGAAACGCTGCACGGCCTCGAACCCGTCGGTCACGGCAACGACTCGGAAGCCCTCGCGGGTGAGTCCGATGGTGAGGGCCTCGACGAAGCTGGGTTCGTCCTCGACAACGAGAACAACCGGTTGTGGTGTCATGACTCCCCCGAGGGCAGACGCATGGTGAAGATCGACCCTTCTCCTTCGTGTGATTGCACAGTGACCTCGCCGGAGTGATTGGTAGCGACATGCCGCACTATCGAGAGCCCGAGCCCGGTACCACCGGTGTCGCGGCTGCGGGCACGATCGACGCGATAGAAACGCTCGAAGATTCGGTCGATGTCACGAGGGGGAATGCCGACCCCTGTGTCGGTGACGACGATCTCGATGCATCCGTTGTCGCGACGCGACTCGACATGCACCGACGACCCGGCATCGCTGTACTTCACTGCGTTCTCCAGAAGGTTGGCGACCGCCGACACCAGTTGCCGGTGACTGCCGACGACGTGAAGATCACCGGCACCGGTGTCGACGTTGACGCTGATCGAATGCTGTTCGGCGGCGGCCCGGGCGCGCTCTACTGCATCGTCGACGACCTGAGCGACCGACACCACGTCTTTGGCCGCCGCTCCACCCAGTTCGGTTCGCGACAGTTCCAGCAGATCGTCGATCGTGCGTGCTGCGCGATGGGCTTCGCCCACCATCTTGTCGGCGAGTCGTCGCGTGGCGACCGGGTCGTCGATCTCCACCAGAGCCTCTGCGAGCACCGCGAGTGCGCCGACGGGGGTCTTCAACTCGTGGCTGATGTTCGCCACGAAGTCGGTGCGGATGGCGTCGAGGCGGGCACGTTCGCTGACGTCGTCGACGGTGACCAAGGCGCCTCCGTCCTCGAGCGGAATCGCGTGAACGGCCAGCACGGTTCGCGGCGGACCGATGAACTCGACGTTCTGCCCGCTGGCAACACCACCGATGGCTCGACGCAAGTGCCGTTCGACGGCTTCGTTCACCAGCACTGCCGCATGACCGTGATAGGTCCTGGCAGCAACGTTCTCGACCAGGGTCTCACCACCTCGATCGGCCAGCACCACGCCGATCGGCAGGCCATCGAGTGCTCGCCGGAGACGAAGGATCTCGGCTTGCAGCCGGGCGATCACTTGGCGGGCCTCGTCACGTTCCGAGTCGGAAACGACGGCGGTTCGGCGCCGACGAAACGTCATCACGGCGTGCCATCACCGTCCTGGAGAGTGCCGACCCGCGGCATCTCACCGGTGTCGTCGGCGCGGAGCCTGAATCGCTGGGCACCGTGGTGCTCGGGCAGCCACCCGGTGATGACGAATCGCACCCGCTCACCCACGTTGACCGCGTGATCGCCGATCCGCTCGTAGAAACGGGCAACGACGGCAAGCTGCACCGCCACCTGCAGATCGATGCGACCGGCGGCATGGCTCTCGAAGATCGCCTGCACGAACTGCTTCTGCAACGCGTCGAGGTAGGAGTCCATGTCGTCGATGGCGGCCGCCTTCGCCGCATCGTTCTCGACGAACGACTCGATCGCGGCCGTGTACAACTGCTGAGCCTGCTCGCCCATCCTGGAGATGATGCCGCGCAACTTCGGATCGAGATCGTGGCCGTAGATCCGCCGCGCTGCCTTGCAGATGTTGCAGACCAGATCGGCAGACCGCTCGACGTCGGCGATCATCTTCAAGAGGGCCACCACCTGCCGGAGATCACTCGCCACCGGCGCCTGGAGGGCGAGGATCCGATAGCAGCGCTCCTCCAGGTCGAGCGATCGGGCATCGATCTCGTCATCACCCTGGATGATGTAGTCGGCGCCCTCCAGGTCGCCGTCCAACAAGACGGCGGTCGCACGCGGGATGGCCTCGGTCACGGAGGCGGCCAGGCGCACGAGCTCAGCGCGAGCCTCGTCGAGATCGTTGTGAAAACCCTTGCGCAGCTCATCCATCAGCCGAACCTCCCGGTGACATATTGCTCGGTGCGAGTGTCCGAGGGGTTCGAATAGATCTTCGCCGTGCGCCCGAACTCGACCATCACGCCCGTGCGTCGATCACCTGCAGCGCTGACTTCTGTGGTGAAGAAGGCCACTCGATCGCTGACCCGCGCCGCCTGCTGCATGTTGTGGGTGACGATCAGGATCGTGTACTCCTGCTTGATCGCCTGCATCAGGTCTTCGATCCGCGAGGTTGCGATCGGGTCGAGCGCCGAGCACGGTTCGTCCATCAGGATCACGTCCGGCTCGACGGCTATGGCTCTGGCGATGCACAGCCGTTGCTGCTGGCCGCCCGACAAGCCGAGGGCAGACGCCTTCAAGCGGTCTTTCACTTCGTCCCACAACGCCGCGTTTCGCAGCGAACGCTCGACAATGACATCGAGCTGGCCCCTGTTCCTCGTGCCCGAAATCCGCGGTCCATACGCGACATTGTCGTAGATGCTCTTCGGGAACGGGTTCGGCTTCTGGAAGACCATGCCTACGCGGCGGCGCACCTCGACAGCGCTGACGGCCGAGTCGTACAGATCGACCCCTCGGTATTGGATCGTCCCCTCGACCCGTGCTCCGGCTATCAAGTCGTTCATCCGGTTGAAACATCGCAGCACTGTCGACTTGCCGCACCCCGACGGGCCGATGAACGCAGTGATCTCGTTCTGGCGGATCCTCAGGTCGACGTCGCGCACTGCGCGGAACGTGCCGTAGTACACCGAGAGGTCGTTCGTGGTGAACACATCGGGCGTGACGGTGGTGTCGCTGATCGCCGTGGCAACGCTCGGGTCCTGATCGGTCGTCACGGACTGCTCCGTAAGATTCGTGGCGCCATCGCTGCGAACGGTAGTTGGAAACGAGGGATGATCCGCCATGCGCTGCGCAGGTCTGCGGAGGACTGCAGTTACGGTCGACTCGCGATGGCCGAGGTCAACACGGCTACAGCCGCTAGCACGACGATTGAGGCTCAAGCTTGGGAACTCCTTGACCGGACGGAACAACCGATTGCGAGAGTAGAGATCGCAGGTGTCGAAATCCTGAACGGAGATGAACGAGAGGTGAACGGCCGGCCAACGCTGGGCAAATCACCGCTTCTGCCTGTCGGCAACCCAGTGGTAGAAGCGCTCTTGAGCATCGCCCTCACTGAACGGCTCCGGCCCGCGGCGCTGCCACGAACCCTCCGCCTCCATCTCCCAACGGACGATGTCGTTGGCGAAATCGAACTCGAAGACGCGGTCGAGCCAGTCTTGGTGCTTCGGATGGAAGACTGGCACCAGCACCTCGATTCGACGATCGAGGTTTCGCGGCATCCAGTCGGCGGAACCGATGAGGAAGAGCGGCGCCCCGTTGTCGCCATGGGCGAAGCGGATGATCCGCGAGTGTTCGAGGTAGCGACCGAGGATCGAGCGAACCCGAATGTTGTCGCTGAGCCCGGGAACTCCGGCGCGGAGGCAGCAGATGCCGCGTACGGCGAGATCGATCCGCACGCCGGCCTGGCTGGCTTCGTAGAGCGCCTCGACCAGCTCCGGGTCGCCGAGCGAGTTCAACTTGGCTGTTATCCCACCATCGGCGCCGAGTGTCGCTTCGTGCTCGATGAGATCGATGAGCTGACCGCGCATGTCGCGCGGGGCGACGAGCAACGAGACGTAGTCGTGGGCGCGGCTGTAGCCGGTGAGATGGTTGAACAACTGGGCAACGTCGTCGCCGATGGCCGGATCACAGGTGAGAGTCCCGACGTCTTCGTACAGCCGGGCCGTTCGCGAGTTGTAGTTGCCGGTTCCGATGTGGCAGTAACGACGTAGACCGTCTTCGTCGGCACGAACCACCAACACGCACTTGGCATGGGTCTTCAATCCGACGAAGCCGTACACCACGTGCACGCCTGCACGCTCCAGGGCCTTCGCCCAGGTCACATTGGTTGCCTCGTCGAAACGCGCCTTCAACTCGACCAGCACGGCAACCTGCACTCCACGCTCTGCGGCACGCATGAGACTGCGGGCAATCGGACTGTCGCCACCAGCTCGGTACAGCGTCATCTTGATGCTCTGCACCCTGGGATCGTCGGCGGCCTGGGCGATGAACGACTCCGAGCTGCTGGCGAAGCTCTCGTACGGATGATGAACCATCAGCGGCCGCTCGCGGATCACCGAGAAGATGCTGCGGTCCGCTTCCTCGGCGGCGGCAATCCTTCCCGCCGTCACCGGTGGCCATGGTCGGTCCTTCAGATCCGGCCGATCGAGCGCGTGCAGCTGCCACAGACAGGTGAGGTCGAGGGGAGCGCGGTGGGCGGTGACGTCGCGAGGGCCCAGATCCAGTTCGCGAAGCAGCAGCTCCAGCATCTCCTCGCCGATGCCGGTCTGTACCTCGAGACGCACGGCCCGGCCGAACCGCCGGCGCCGCAACTCCATCTCGACCGCAGCCAGGAGGTCGTCGGCATCTTCGTCTTCGAGGGTGAGGTCGACGTTGCGAGTGACGCGAAAGACCGCGTGTTCCTCCACGACCATGCCGACGAACAGGCTGTGCAACTGAGCGGCGATGAGCTGCTCGACCGGCAGGTAGTGCACGCCGTCGGGCAGCCCGATCAGGCGCGGGAAGACCGTAGGAACCTTGACGCGAACGAACCGCCGGTCGCCGGTATCGGGATCGCTGACCATGGCCGCCAGGCTGAGGGCCAGGTTGGAGATGTACGGGAAGGGATGAGCAGGGTCGACGGCCAGAGGTGTGAGCACCGGGAAGATCCGTTGTTGGTAGACGTCGGCGAGGTACGACCGGTCTTCGGCGTGGAGATCGTCCCAACCGACAACACGCAATCCGCGCTCGGCCAGCTCGGGGACCAACACATCGAGCAA
>DATAJN010000336.1:0-3798 GCA_036262105.1 Ilumatobacteraceae bacterium | reverse complement strand
GCACCGGGGCCCTCGACGCGCTCGATGTACAACACGTCGCCACCCGATGGCACGCCGAGTTGCACCGTCTCGCCGATGGCGTTGCGCAGGTCGACGAGCAGCGGGAGCGCCTGGGTGCGCAGCACGGAACGTGTCGTGACCAGTTGGCCGTACTCGAGCAATCGGACGCCCAGGCGGTACTTGCCGGTCACCGTGCGTTCGAGGGCGCCGCGTTCGACCAGGACGCCACACGTGCGATGCATCGTGCTCTTCGTCACTCCTACGCGCCGGGCCAGTTCACTGAGGCCGATCTCGCTGTCGCGGAAGAAGGCGTCGAGCACGTCGAGCGCGATCGTGACGGACCGCAAGGCTGGCTTGGCCTTGGTTGTTGGCGCCGCGGCAGTCATCGCCTTCGATACTAGTTCTTCGTGTTCGCTAGAAGCGAACGCTGGGGTGGCTGACCTGGTCTGTTCTTGTCATGCTGTGTTCCGTGAACTACGCGACGAACCTGTGGTATGCGGCACTGTGGGCCGATGACTTGGCCGAAGGCGCCCTGGAGAGCCGCACGATCTGCGAGCAGCCGATTGTCTTCTTCCGCGGCCCACAAGGCGAGCCGGTTGCGCTCGAAGACCGTTGCGCACATCGGTTCATCCCGTTGAGCATGGGCCAACTGTGCGACGGGGCAGCCTCGGTCGAGTGCCCGTACCACGGTCTTCGATTCGGCATCGATGGCTCCTGCGTGCTCAATCCGCACGGCTCCGGACGGATCCCGGCGACCCTCGCCGTGCGCTCCTATCCGGTTGTCGAGCGCCACACCATGCTGTGGATCTGGATGGGCGCGGATGCGCCCGACGCGGCCCAGATCCCCGAGTTCTCGTACCTCGACCCGGGCTCCCCTGGGGTGCTGTCGAAGCGCGAGTCGCTGGAGATGGACGTCGATTACCAACTGGTGATCGACAACCTGCTCGACCTGAGCCACGCCTCGTTCCTCCACCGAGGCGTGCTCGGTGATCCGTCCACGCTCGAGTGCGACATCGCCATCGACAGCACGGAGTCGTCGGTCACGGTGACGCGGACGCGATCGAACATTGCCCCGTCGAAGCTCTTCGACCTGATGTATCGCAACAACGGCGAGGCCGTTGATACGTGGTCGATCATGCGTTGGGATGCGCCCAGCTGCCTTCGTCACGAAGCCGGCATCTGCCCCCCGGATGCCGGCCGTGACGAGGGCATCACCGTGATCGGCACCCACCTCGTCACTCCCTCCTCGAAGGGCAAGTGCACGTACCACGTCGCCGCCGTGCGGCTCGGAGCGTCGGCAGGGTCGGACGATGCCGAGATCTCCGCGCAATTGTCGGCGCTGCGCCGGTTTGCGTTCGACGAGCAGGACCGCCCGATCCTCGAAGCACAGCAGCGGGCGTACGACCTGGCCGGCGGCCCCGACTCGTTGCGACCGGTGATGTTGAGCATCGACGCCGCGCCGCTGCGTGCTCGGCGGGTTCTGGCGAAGATCGTCGCCGGCGAGAGTCGAGAAGAGGTAGAAGACCTGGTCGACGAACAGGTGTTCGTTCGCTAGACTGGACGACGTGTCCGAGTTCAAGGTCGTCTCCGACTACCAACCCGCCGGCGACCAGCCACAGGCCATCGCCCGTTTGGCCGAGGGCGTTCATCGCGGCGATCGCTTCCAGACGCTGCTCGGCATCACCGGGTCGGGCAAGAGCGCAACGGTCGCCTGGACGATCCAAGAGGTGCAGCGGCCCACGCTGATCCTCGCCCCCAACAAGTCGCTCGCTGCACAGTTGACGCAAGAGATGCGCGAGTTCTTCCCCAACAATCGAGTCGAGTACTTCGTCAGCTACTACGACTACTACCAGCCCGAGGCCTACATCGCCTCCAGCGATACCTACATCGAGAAGGACTCGTCGATCAATGACGAGATCGACCGGCTGCGTCACTCCGCCACCGCCGGCTTGCTCACCCGCCGCGACACCATCGTTGTCGCTTCGGTCAGTTGCATCTACGGCATGGGCAACCCCGAGGAGTACCGCGGCCAGATGCTCGACCTCAGCGTGGGTGTCGACTACGACATGCGCAGCATCCTGCGGCGACTGGTCGATCTGCAGTTCGATCGCAACGACATGACTCTTGGCCGCGGCAAGTTCCGTGTGCGTGGCGACACGATCGAAGTCCACCCGTCGTACGAAGAGACGGTGCTGAGGATCGAGATGTTCGGCGACACGGTCGATCGGTTGACGATGGTCGATCCGCTCACCGGCGAAACCCTCAGTGACCTTCCACGCACTCAGGTCTTCCCGGCCACCCACTACGTTGCCGGCGACGAACGCATGCGCAAGGCCGTCATCGGCATCGAGGCCGAGTTGCAGGAGCGGCTCGCCTGGTTCGAGAAAGAGGGCAAGCTGCTCGAGGCGCAGCGCCTGCGCATGCGCACGCAGTACGACCTGGAGATGATCCAAGAAGTCGGCTACTGCAACGGCATCGAGAACTACTCGATGCACATCGATGGCCGCAGCCCCGGCGAACCTCCCTTCACGCTGCTCGACTACTTCCCGAAGGACTTCCTGCTCGTCATCGACGAGAGCCACGTGGCCGTCCCTCAGCTGCACGGCCAGTTCATGGGCGATCGCTCCCGAAAGGACATCCTGGTCGACCACGGCTTCCGCTTGCCGAGTGCACGGGACAACAGGCCGTTGCAGTTCGAAGAAGTGCTCGAGCGCATCAACCAGTGCATCTTCTTGTCGGCTACGCCGTCGCCGTACGAGCTGGGCCACAGCCAACAGGTGGTCGAGCAGATCGTGCGACCCACCGGCCTCGTCGATCCAGAGGTCATCGTCAGACCGACGAAGGGGCAGATCGACGACCTCATCGAAATGGTCAACGATCGCGTCACCCGGGGCGACCGCATCCTCGTCACCACCTTGACCAAGAAGATGGCCGAAGACCTCACCGAGTACCTCCTCGAGCAGGGCCTCCGCGTTCGCTACCTCCACAGCAACATCGACACGATCCAGCGAATCGAGATCCTGCGCGCCCTGCGTCTCGGCGAGTTCGACGTGCTCGTCGGCATCAACCTGTTGCGTGAAGGGCTCGACCTACCCGAGGTGTCGTTGGTGACGATCCTCGATGCCGACAAGGAGGGCTTCCTCCGCAGTGAGACGTCGTTGATCCAGATGATCGGCCGCGCCGCCCGCAACGTCGACGGTCAGGTCGTGATGTACGCCGACAAAGTCACGGCGTCGATGCAGAAGGCCATCGACATCACCCAGCAGCGCCGACTTCGTCAGATCGCGTACAACCTCGAGAACGGCATCGACCCGCAGACCATCCGCAAGGCCGTCGGCGACATCTTGTCGCTGCTGCGTCCCGACGACACCAGTGCAGTGCCGGGCAAAGATCGTCGCCGCCAGCGCGAACGCGACAAGGTGCAGCGTGAGCTGAAGACGCTGCCGCAACAGGAGCTCGCTCGCCTCATCCAAACCTTGGAAGAAGAGATGCACGAGGCCGCCGCCGAGCTCAAGTTCGAGTACGCGGCACGCCTGCGTGACGAGGTCAACGACCTACGTCGCGAGATCCGCGACGCGGGGTGATCGTTGACCTCCTCCGTTACCAGGCGGAGACGAGGGGTGCCGAGAGAACGGTGGTCATCGAATCGGGTGGCAGTGGCAGGGCGAACAGATAGCCCTGGCCGAGCCGGCAGCCCAGGCGAACGAGCCGGTCGCATTGCGTCTGGGTTTCCACACCTTCGGCAATGACTTCCAACCCGGCGTCGGCCGCCATCGAGATCATTGCTTTCACGACGGC